>NZ_CP083950.1:6005000-6273176 GCF_006439395.2 Mesorhizobium sp. B4-1-4 | reverse complement strand
GTCAGTTCCTTCCAGGGGATAAGAACGTTGTGCGAGATAGATTGATCGAGCAGCGAAAGGTCCGAATTTACGACGCTGAACACACACGACTCTGCGTTAGGTTTTTGCAGGCATGGTACTGCTATCAAGAATGAAGTAAGCCATGGAAAACATTCCATCTGAGCTCAAGGAATGGCTTAGTCAAAGCGCGCCGTGGGCGAACGGAAAACGCTTCCCGCGCGAGCAAGCAGCCCCAGATGATAATCTGCATCGCCAAACATGGTTTCGATACTTGCGAGGCGGCGAAAGAAGTGGCTGCCGAGGTACTCCATCGTCATGCCGATTCCTCCGTGCAATTGCACCACTTCCTGACCGATCTTACGAGCGCTTCTTCCGACTTCGATCTTAACAGCGCTCATGATGCGTCTGCGTTCATCGACGTTCTGCTCATCGACGGTCATGGCAGCCAGCATCGCCATGGAACGCGCCTGTTCAAGCGAGATGATCATTTCCGCAGCCCGATGTTGTAACACCTGAAATGAGCCAATCATTCGGCCAAACTGCTTTCTGGTCTTGAGATATTCGACCGTCAGCTCGTTCGCCGCCTGCATGCAGCCGACTGCTTCGGCCGCCAAGGCGGCGATCGCCTCATCGACCACGCGCTCGACGAGTTCGATGCCGTTCTCCGGAGTTCCCAACAGGGCCTCGGGGTCGATTACAACGTTATCAAATACAATATCTGCAGCGCGGAGGCCATCCGACGAGGGATACGACCGACGGCTCACACCCGCTGCCGAAGTCGGAACGAGAAAGACGCCGATCCCGCTGCGTTCCTGCTGACCGCCTGAGATGCGTGCCGTGACGACCAGGTCGTCCGCGGTATCTCCATGCAGGACAACGCATTTACGACCATCGATGCGCCAGGCCTTCCCCTCTTTGCGCGCAGACGTCGCCACATCATCGAGCCGGTACCGCGATTGCGGTTCGGTAGAGGCGAAGGCTAAGATCTTATGTCCGCACGCTACCTTGGAAATATAGTCGGAGCGTATCGATGCCTCAGCGCCGTGACGCAGGACCCCCCCGCCGATCACCACGGTCGCGAGCCAGGGCTCAAGCGCAAGAACCCGGCCCAGTTGCTCGGCGACCAACATCGTTTCGACGGGCCCAGCACCGAAACCACCGTCGCTCTCGGCAAAAGGCAGTCCGAGAACCCCGATCTCTGCAAGCGCCGCCCAAACGTCACGCGACCAACCTTCCGATCCCTTGAGATAGGTTGTCCTCCGCTCGAAGCTGTAAGCACGACCTAACAGCTTGGCGAGGCTGTCCTGCAGCAAGGTCTGTTCTTCTGAAAGATCGAAATCCATTGCCTTCAGAGTCCCAGGAATGCTTTGGCCATGATGGTCTTTTGGATCTCGTTCGATCCACCGTAAATGCTGAGCTTCCGCATATTGAAAAAGGTGGGATAGGCAAGTGTCGCCCACTCTGGACCCATCGCCTCAGGGCCGTCTTCACCGATCGAACTGGCAAGACCGTATGGACCAGCAGCCATCACGTATAGCTCGGTGATGGCCTGATGAATCTCCGAGCCGCGAATCTTCAAGACGGAGGACGCAGGATTAGGCCTCTTTTGGCTTAGCACGCGGTTCTCCTCAGCGAGCACGCGAAGCGTTGTCATTTCCAGCGCCTTCAGTTGGACCTCGACATCGGTCAAGCGCGCAGCGAACAGCGGATCCTCAATCAATGGGGCTGCGCCATTGATCGGCTGGCACGCAATGGTCCTAAGACGGCGGATGCGCTCCTTGGACGGCCCCACTTTCGCGTGCCCTGTTCGTTCGTTGGAGAGCAGCAGTTTGGCGCAGTCCCATCCCCTGTTTTCTTCCCCGACCAGTTGGCCGGCCGGCACCGTGACATCATCGAAGAACACCTCGTTGACCTCATGCACGCCGTCGATGGTGATGGTGGGGTGAACCGTGATGCCGGGCGAATTCATCTCGACGAGCAGGAAGGAAATCCCTTCTTGAGGCTTGGCCGCCGATGGGTCGGTGCGCACGAGCATGAACATCCAGTTCGCGTATTGGGCATAGGTGGTCCAAGCTTTTTGCCCATTAACGACATAGAGTTCACCTTCGCGCCGTGCGGAGCATTTTAGGCTCGCAAGATCGGATCCAGCGCCAGGTTCCGAAAAACCCTGACACCACCAGTCGTCCAGATTTGCCATTCGCGGTAGAAATCGCCTCTTTTGCTCCTCGGTGCCAAAGGCAAGCAAGATCGGGCCGCACATGTCCACGTTGAACGCGAGTAGGCTCGGCGCCGGCGTCTGCTCCATCTCTTCCTTAAGGATATAGCGCTTGACCGCGGACCAGTCTCGACCGCCCCATTCCATGGGCCAGTGCGGTACGGCCCAGCCTTTGGTATTAAGCCTCCGCTGCCAGTCGATGATCATCTCCGGTGTCGGTCTGCGACCGGCAGCCATGTGCTCGCGCGTTGTGCTGGGCAAATTCGCCTCGATGAAGTCGCGGACTTCCCAACGAAATGCGCGTTCTTTTTCGGTGAAGCGAAGGTCCATAGTCTTCCAATCCTTATTCTTGAGGCTTGGTCGCCGCAGCATGCGCGCCCTCGCCTTCGAGAATCATCTTTTTCGAGAGCTTGCCGAGGTTGGTCTTTGGAAGTCGGTCGCGGATTTCGAGCGCAGCTGGCATTTCGTGTTTGCCAAGCCGTCCCGACAGGAATGCCCTGAGTTCGTCGAGTGTGAAGGGCTGAGCGCCGGACTTCAGCGACACGAAAGCCTTGGCAGATTGGCCGCGATAGGAATCCGGGACGCCGACGACGATGCACTCAGCCACGCCAGGATGGCTATAGACGGCCTCCTCGATCACACGTGGATAGACGTTAAACCCGCTCGATAGGATCATGTCCTTCTTGCGATCCGTCAGGAATACATAGCCGTCAATGTCTATGTACCCGACATCGCCAGTCAGAAAGAAGCCGTCGACGAAAGCGCGGCGGGTTTCATTGGCATTGTTCCAGTAGCCCTTAAACACGTTCGGTCCACGTATGCGGATCTCGCCCGTCTCGCCTGGTGGCAGGAGGCGGGTCGGATCTTCAAGATCAACGATCTCGACCTCAAAATTTGGCTGTGGCAAGCCAATCGATCCATCGCGAATTTCGCCGATTGGAGAATGTTGCGTTCCGATAGCGGCAGCCTCCGTCATACCCCATCCCGGAAAGATGCGTAGACCTGTAAGCCGCTCGAAAGTGCGGGCAACTTCAACTGGTAAGGGCGCCCCGCCAGAGGTCGGCAACGTCAGCGAGGAGAGGTCATAATCCTTTAGACGGGTATGATTGGACAGTGCGATCCACATCGTTGGCACGCCGTTGAAGCTTGTGACGCCGAGCCTGCTGACGTCTTCAAGCCACTGATCCGGATCGAACCGCTGACGGATGATCAGCATGTTCCCTTGTCCAATATGTCGAATCAGAACTGTGAGGGCGAAGGCGTGAAACAGGGGAAGGACGAGGAGCACGCGGTCGGGATTATCTTCAGGACGCCCGCGAACCGACTGCAGATACGCCGACATCTCGGCGGCAGCCGTGAGGTTGGCGTGCGTGAGCATGGCGCCTTTGGGCAGGCCAGTGGTCCCTCCAGTATACTGTAGCAGTGCAATTTCGCTCGCATCGACGGCGACGGGCGTGGCTAGAGGCACTGTGTCAAAAAGGGCAGTGAACGGCTCCGCGTCCACAGAGATGGCAGTCAACTCAGACGCAGTCCCCCAGTACGCGTCGTCAGCGACGAACAGCCGGTCGACCAGCCCTTCGGCCTTCAGCGCAAGGGCCTTTTCGATAAGCTCCGGCAGAGCGATTGTGACGAGCACACGTGCGCCGGAATCATGCAACTTGTGAGCAAGCTCTGTTGGCGCATCAAGCGGACTGAGCTGAACGATTCGTCGTCCAGCCGAGGCCGCGCCAAAAAACGCAATTGGATGAAAAGGGGTGTTCGGCAGATAAAGGGCGATGCCGGTCTCCGCCTCTGTCATCGCCGTGAAGGCGGCAGCGACCGACAGGACGTACACACCAAACTGGTTGTAGCTTATCTTGCTGTCGCGGTAGATGAAGGCGGTGCGGTCGCGATATCGCGCCACGCTGCGGGCCAGGTAATTGCCGAGTGAGAAGCATTGGATCGACGCGTCCCAACGAATGGCGGGCGGATAGGACTTCACCCACGGGTAAGAATGTTCGACTGCTCCAGATCCGACGGTGCTCATGCGCTGCTCGACTTTGTGAAGACTCTTCTGCTCTCACACGATGGTGCGAACGCGTTCAGCCCGCGGTTTGATTCCTGCCGCGCGAAATGGCAGCCGCAATGCCCTGCTCGCGCATGCGACGGTACTCGTCGCTTACGTGCGAGAGCTGGTGCGTATCGAAATGGCTCTGGAGCGCATTCCTGAAGCCCTGCATATCGGCCGTCCGGTTGAGTGAGCGCTTGGTCAGCATCGTGGCAAAAGGCGGGGCAACGGCTATCTTTTCGGCAAGCTCCGTCGTGGCAGCTTCGAGTTCAGCACGTTGCACGACGCGGTTTACCATGCCGACCCGTTGCGCCTCCTCCGCGCTCATGCGGCGGCCGGTAAAAAGGAACTCCTTTGCGGTCCGCAAACCCATGACCCAAGGATGACACAACACTTCGACGGCGGCGCTGGCCAGCGTGTTACAGACTGGATCGGCGAAGAAAGCATCGTCAGAGGCCACGATCATGTCGCACATGTTGGCAACCATGAAACCACCAGCGACACAAGCTCCCTGCACGCTGGCAATCGTAGGCTTGGGACAATCCCAGATTCGCATTGCGTAGCCGAGATAACGGCGCTCTTCGTACGCGAAGCGCTCTTCAACAGTAAATTCTGCACGCTTGGCCTGTGCCTCCTTGAGATCGTGGCCAGCTGAAAAGTGATCGCCTTTGCCACCGACCACGATCACGCGCACGTCCTCAGCATCGATCGCTGACTGCAAAGCATGATCAAGCTCGTCAAGAAGCTGCATGCTTTCGGCGTTGCGTGCACCGGGACGGTCGTGAAAGAGCCAGGCCACGTTACCGCGGCGTTCCACGGCGATCTGAGTGTATTCCATAGGTCCGTCACTTTTTGCGATGAGTGCGAGCTTGGCCTGGTTCAATTTTCCGATATTGAACCACGCGATGATTCATTATGCAAGTGGACCATATGGTTCATGTGGTCTCTTGTGAGGAGACCGTCATGCTCCGTCACCTTTTTGCGAACTGAAGACGCGCCATCTTAAACAGCCAAAGACACGGGGAAGCTGGGCGACTCTGGACCCACCGCTTCAACAGTCATTTTGCCGCTACAAGGCAAAAGCCAATCGACAGGAAGGAATTCAGTGCTCCATCGCTTCGATGCGACGCTCGCCATCCGACGTGGCCACGGAGCTTGCAACTTTTTTGGACACAGAATTGAAAGTGCCGGTCGCACGACCAGAAAACGGAATAGCATTGAAGGCTTCAAAGTCAGCACCGCAGAGGCAGCGTTCGGCTCATTCGAGGGTCAAGCCAATACGCACTCACGCCCCTCGCCTGCGTACGTGCGCAGTCCAACCTTTCGCTACGCGTGGGCTGGGTTTTCAGCGTATGAACAACCGGGCCGTCGAAGTACCGACGATCTGCCTATACCTGCGTTCATGCATCGCCACAGTTGTTCTGACAGCGGACGTTAACGGCCCCGGGTGCTAGTTTTTTGGCGAGTACGAACGCGAGCGCGAAGATATTCTCCGGACCCTACTAAGAACTCCTCATTGTTTCTAATGCGCTCGTGCGCTACCCCGCCGAGTTTAGCTACTGTCAGTGCCGCAAACAAATTCGCCAGAGCCGTCGCACCGGCTGCGGACTCAGGAAATGCACGGCTAATGGTGGGCGTGAGAAATAACAGTCCTTCCGTCAGATTTTGCAGAGGCGCCGCAGCGGAATCTGACACCGCAATCAAAATTGCCCCGCTTTTTACAGCCTTCCTTACCAGCATGTCAGTAACACGGCTGAAAGGAGCAAACGTGAATGCCAGCAAAACGTCGCCGGCAGCAACATCATCCAGTTGCGCTTCCGGCGCACCGGAGAAATCGTCCAAGAGGATGACGTTCGGACGGGCTTTACGAAGAGCGTAAGCCAAAGTTACAGCTGGCGGAAAGCATGTGCGGCGACCGACAACGAACGCTTTTGGGGCGTTGGCCAGAAGCTCGGCAACGCGCGATAGCTTTTCTGCGGAGAGATCCGCGCTCGCCCGTTGCAGCAGTACGCTCTCGGCCTTAAAGAAGGCAGCGGCGAAATCAGCCACGCCGTGCTCGCCTTTGGTTGAAGCGACAATTGCTCTTGCGCTTTCCACGTTCCTTCTCGCGGCGTGGCTCCCCTGACCGGTTTCTTCCAAGATGGCGTCAATGTAGCGCTGACGTAGCTCTCCATATCCCTGCAAGCCGAGTCGTTGCGCTAGCCTTACCAGCGTTACCGGCGGGACATCGGCATACTTTGCGATATCACGCATGGAATGCACCGCGACATCGTCCGGACGGGCTACGAGATAATTAGCTGCCACCGCCATGTGCCCGCCGACCTCAGAAGCCAATGATAACAGAGCGCTATGGATATCAGCCTTGTCCATTAAAGATAACACATGTTCTTGCAGCTCTTAACCTTGGAATCTTTCTAAGCGAACCGTATCGCACGGAAAATACAGTGCTTTCAAGCCCTTGTCGTTTGAGAGGGATATTGCGTCTGTTAGCGTCGCCTCAATTATTTAGTTGCTAGCCACCTGACTCTGTAGTTCGCCTCATTGTCCATGGGGAAAAGCGCTTGACTGACGCGAAGATTTAGTTAGCGGATTTGACCCGCTTGAATGCGGTGGCGTTCTTATTGTGGATTTTGATGAAAGCGCCGATGCCGGCTTTCAGTTTCTGCGGTGGTACGACATGCGCCTCGCTGGAACGCTTTCTCGTCAGCGCTCTGCAAACCACGGCTCGACCTGATTTGATCCAGGATGCCGAAGTGGCGTGAAGTGGAAGGTGAAACGGCGATGGCTGTCGAGCCAAGCGTGCTACTTATGGACGGCGTGGTTGTCGAAGACGTGGATGGCCTTGTTGGCCGGGTTGGATGAACTCCTGATGGCGGTGCCTCGCATGTTCTTACCAATAACGCTGCCGTCGAGCCCGCTGAGGGCTGCAAACAGGGTGGTCGTGCCATTACGCTTGCAGTCGTGGAATCATGTGCCGAGTCCTCCTTTTTTATGCGCTGGCGGGGCTGGGCGCGGTTGAGCGTCTGAATTTGGCTCTTCCGTGGGCCGAAACAGCACGATGGCGTGAGCAGGCGGATCGACGTAGAGGCCGACGACGTCGCGCAGTTTGGCAACGAACTTCAGATCGTTGGAGAGCTTGAACTGGCTCCAGCGACTGGGTTGCAGCCGTGCCCTTGTAGATGCGGCATACGGCGCTTGCGCTAAATCGGCAAGTCCAAGACCTGCGTGTGGTGATGGCAGGAGCGCTTCACCGCCCGAAAGCTTCGAAGGACTGCTGCGCGACAAGTCGCGGCGCATTCCGCCTCTCGGGCCTGCAGTCGCCGAGCGCGTGGTGGCGCTGACGTTGCAGGACCTGTCGGCGGAGACGACGCAGCGGAGGACCCGTCGAGATCATGTGGCACGCCAAACTAGCATGCTCACTCGCGAAAGAGAATTCTAAGCCGGGCTCCTTGTCAGGCGACAACCACTTGAGCAGCGGATGATTGCAATCTCTCCTACCGCTCCCGGCAAGCATGGTGACACGCAATCAAGATTCGGATCAAATGGTTCATCTTGACGTAACTAGAAACAGACGGTACTAGGCTCGGGTCAATAAGGCTTTCATCAGCGAGATCCCCGAATGCAATCGATCACCAATGCAGGACACAACAGCGGTGAGGTTCTCGGACCGAAATCCCGGGCAGAGTTTGAGCGTTCCGGGCGCATCACGCCGGGCGGCAGTATGCGGGCGGCGCCATTCTTTCCGCCGCACCCACCCTACGCCGCTTCCGGTAGCGGGTGCTGGATCACCGATGTGGATGGGCGACGGATCTTCGACTGCGCCAACAACTTCTTCTCGCTAGTGCACGGTCACGCTTTTCCTCCCGTGATCGAGGCGCTGCATAGGACACTGGATGCCGGAACCGCATTCAGCCTGCCGACGCCCTCAGAAACTGCGCTGGCGCAAGCGATCAGCAGGCGGTCGCCAAGGCTGGAACAGGTGCGTTTTGCCAACTCAGGCACTGAGGCGGTCATGTTTGCCGTCAAAGCGGCACGTGCCATCACAGGCCGTCCGATGATCGCCAAGTTCGAAGGCGCGTATCACGGCGCCTATGATTATGTGGAGGTGAGCCTCGACTCCTCCGCGCAGAACTGGGGCGACACGGTCCCCAACAGCGTGCTCTACGCCAAAGGCACGCCGACTTCGGTCGCAGCGGAAGTGCTGGTCTTGCCGTTCGACGATCCACAGACCTGCGTCGAATTGATCGGCCGACATCGCGATCGTCTGGCTGCAGTCTTGGTGGATCCTCTTTCCTCGCGTGTGGCCATGGTACCTATGCGTAAAGACGTCCGGGACGCCGTTCAGGATGCGTGCCGCGAATATGGAATCCTGCTCGTTCTCGACGAAGTCGTTTCCTACAGGCTTGGCTACCACGGCGCTCACGAACTCTACGGCTTCGAACCTGATCTGGTTGCCTTGGGCAAGATCATCGGAGGTGGACTGCCGGTAGGCGCGATCGCAGGACCGGCTAAGCATATGGCGGTCTTCGACCACACTAAGAGCAAGCCGGCGGTTTCACACGGCGGTACGTTCACCGCCAATCCTCTCACCATGGCGGCAGGGCTGGCCGCCCTCGACCACTATGACGAGGCTGCGGTGGCGCGGCTGAACAGGTTGGGCGAGCGCCTGCGCGGTCTTCTAGCCGACGGTCTCGCCGCGAAGGGGCTTCGCGCGCAGGTGAGCGGAACGGGCTCCTTCTTCAGATTTCACCTGAAAACCGACCCCATAAGCAACTTCCGGACGGCCTTGGCCACCTCTTCGCAGAAGGTCGCACTGGCCAAGATTCATCTCGCCTTGCTCAAGCAGGGCTTCCTCGTTGTACCGAATTGCTCAGGCGCCCTGTCGACCCCAATGAGCGATACCGACATCGAGGTTCTGGCCCACGCCTTCGTGGATGCCGTCCAGCATGTTTGGGAAAATTCGCCATGGGAGTGATGAAGACAACAATGAAAAGGACCTTCTTACCGATATTGGCCTCGGCCCTGCTAGTCGCAGGCTTCGCAACGACAGCGCATGCGGGCGCCACTCTCGACAAAGTGCGCTCACAGGGAACCCTTCGATGCGGCGTCGGTGGATCGATCCCCACCTTTTCTAAGCTCGATAGCCAAGGCCATTGGGGCGGGCTGGACGTCGATTATTGCAAGGCCGTTGCCGCGGCCGTTCTCGGCGATCCGGAAAAGGTCACCTTCGTGCAGCTTACTCTCCAGCAGCGCTTTGCAGCTCTTCAGGGCGGCGAGGTCGACATGTTGGCGCGCGATAGTGTCGTCAATCTGACGCGCGACGCATCGCTCGGCGTGATCTCCGTCGTTACCAATTTCTATACCGGCGCCGGTTTCATTGTGCGGCGGGATTCCGGCATCAAGTCCAGCGATGACATGAACAACGCCACGTTCTGTATAAGCCAAGGGAATTCCGCGCTGGGCAGCCTCGCCGATCTAATGAAAGCGAAGGGCTTCCAGTACAAGCTGGTGCAACTGGAGAAATTTCAAGACACGTTCCAAGCGTTCCTCGCCGGACGTTGCGACGCGGCCATTGCCGGCGCAGCCGATCTTGCCGGTGTGCAGGTGACGATGTCGCCGAACCCCGCCGATTATATCGTGCTCGACGAACTGATGTCAGCAGATCCTTATTCGGTCTACGTTGCTCGCAATGACTGGGAGTGGTTCACGATCGTGCGCTGGGTTCACTACGGGCTTGTGGAAGCAGAAAGGCGAGGTATTACACAGGCTAATGTGAAAGAACTCGCCGCCAGCAGTCAGGATCTGACGATCAGACGCATGCTCGGCGCCCAGGATGAACTCGGCAAGCTGCTCGGGCTGGACAAGGACTGGCTTGTCAAGGTCATCGCGGCGGTCGGCAACTATCGCGAGATATTCGATCGCCATTTCGGCAAGAACTCGCCTGTCAATATGGCGCGAGGCCAAAACGCGCTCGCCAGCGACGGCGGGTTAATGTACTCGGCGCCGTTCAACTGACGGCCAGCGGCGCGGAACCGAAAATTCTCCGCCGCTGCTCACCGCGTCATCTTTGATGCCCTATGGATTGTAATGGACGCGGCGTGCCGATGAACCGGTTTTCCTTACAGGATCCCCACAATCGCCGCATCGCCTGGCAGATGCTTGCGGTGGGCACCGTCGCCACTCTGGCCGGTTGGTTCTTTTGGAATGCGATCGGTAATTTCGATGCGCGCCGTGCCGGTTTCGGTCTAGACTTCCTGTTGCGTCCCGCCAACATTCCGATCGGAGAAACCCTGATCGATTATGCGCCCGGAGACGCCAACTACCGGGCGCTTCTGGTCGGGCTCCTCAACACGGTTCTGGTGGCGGCGTTCGGCATTCTTCTGGCCACGATCCTCGGCACCGTTCTCGGCGTTGCCCGGCTGTCCGGCAACTATGTCGCGTCCCGCCTCGCCGCCGCCTATGTCGAGTTCGTGCGCAACGTCCCTCTGCTTGCGCATCTGTTTGTGATCTATCTCGTCCTGCAACGCCTGCCCTCGCTGCGCACAGCGCTTTCAGTCGGCAACCTAGCGTTCCTCTCCAATCGAGGGCTTGTGATCCCAGCAATTAATCTCGGCTTCAGTTCAATGACGCTCTTCGCGGGTGCAGCCGCGCTCCTGGTGACCGGAATGACAATGCGCCCCTTCACATCCGGCCCCGTATCGCGTGCCGGCGTGAAGGGATGCCTCGCCGTGGCGTTTGTTTGCACGATGGTCGGCCTGGCTTCTATGACAATCACGCTGCCGGTATTGGAAGGACGCGCCTTCGTCGGTGGCCGCACCATCTCGCCGGAGCTGACGGCGCTTGTTCTCGGCTTGACCATCTACTATGCGTCATTCATCGCCGAGATCGTTCGGAGCGGCATTCTCTCCGTACCGAAAGGGCAATGGGAGGCCGCCGCAGCGCTCGGCCTACGGCGCAGCTGGACTTTACGCCTTGTGGTCCTCCCGCAGGCGCTGCGCTTGATGATTCCGCCCGTTACCAACCAGTATCTCGACCTCGCCAAGATGACGTCGCTTGCCATAGCCATCGGCTATCCAGATCTGGTCGCGGTCGCCAACAGCATCATCACCGACACCGGTCGCGCGATCGAATGCGTCGCGATCATTATGGGCGCGTTCCTACTGGTCAACCTTTCAATTTCGACCTTTATGAACTGGCTGAACCTACGCGTGGCGGTCGTGGGAGGGGCAAAATGACGCTGGTGCTGTACAAAAGCCGAGACCAAGGCAGGCTCGGCCGCATGTCGGGCTGGGTACGAGCGAATTTCTTCGCCGGGGTTGCAAGCGGCCTGACCACGATCTTACTTTCGCTGGTCGCTCTCGCCGTGCTCACCCGCTTCCTCGACTGGTCGGTACTCAATGCCGTGTGGACGGCTCCCCCGGGCGATTCGAGTCCCTGCCGTGCCGTTCATGACGGCGCCTGCTGGGCGCTGGTCGGCGAGAAGTACCGTTTCATGCTCTTCGCCACCTACCCTTACGAGGCGCAATGGCGACCAGCAACGGCATGTGTGCTCCTCATCGGCCTCTATGTCATCAGCGCCATCCCCGCATGCTGGAGGCGCGGTCTCCTGCTCGTCTGGGTAGCTGGACTCGTCGCCGTAGCGGTTCTGATGTGGGGCGGCGTCGCCGGCCTTTCCTTCGTGCCGCAGGACAAATGGGGCGGCCTTCCGGTTACGCTGCTTTTGTCGACTTTCGGTATTCTCGCAGCCTTTCCGGCCGGCATCCTTGTCGCCCTGGGCCGTCAGGCAACCGCCTTGCCGGCGATCCGGATCATGTGTATCGGCTATATTGAGCTCATCCGTGGAGTGCCCTTGGTCAGCCTTCTGTTCATGGCGAGCTTTGTGTTCCCCCTCTTCCTTCCCCAAGGCATCGACATCGACAAGCTGTTGCGTGCGCAACTGGCGCTGATTCTGTTTTCCGCCGCCTATATCGCGGAAGTGGTACGCGGCGGCCTGCAGAGCGTGCCGTCTGGCCAGGTTGAAGGGGCAATGGCACTCGGGCTGCGCTACTGGCGGATCCAGATGCTTATCATTCTTCCCCAGGCATTGCGAAACGCACTTCCGCCGCTGGTCAGTACTGCAATCTCCATCTTCAAGAGCACGTCGCTGGTCCTGGTCGTCGGCATCTTCGACCTCCTATCCTCCGGGAAAGCGTCGATCGTCGACCCCGCGTGGCAAGGTTTTGGCCTGGAGATGTTCATAACGATCTCGCTGATCTACTTTATATTTTGCTTCTCAATGTCGAGATACAGCAAGTACATAGAAAGAAGACTCGTGTAGCATTTTTCACGGGCGTAATGCCTCGGGTTTTCAATAATTTTGCACATCAGTTTAGACGCCGCCTTTTATCACGACGTTTGTCGCATTAACTCCTTTGGCATCGACGGCAACGCCAAAGCCAGTATCTCTGTCCGCCTCATTCTTCTGATCCCCATAACGGCGACGAGCGCCGATCCCGCGGGGAAGCATACCCCGAGAAAAACGTCACGCCCCGGCGAGGCGGAAAGCTTGACAAGCGCATGAGACTTCAACTGACGAATAGAGAGTCAGCCCTGGGAGCAGGGTGAGCCATTTCAGCCACGGAGGAGGACACACGGACTATTCCTGCCGACAACCCCGGCCCGGTGAAATGGCGTTGCAGAATGTCCGTTGGCCTGGCTCTGCAGTTAACGAGGCAATATGTCCCTCACCAGCCTCAGGGGCAGATATATTCGCCGCCGGTAACGTCTATGGTGGCGCCATTTATGAACTCTGCTTCGGGTGAGCAGAGCAAAGCTACTAGTCCAGATAGGTCATCGGGCAGCCCGATGCGTCCCGCTGGAATGGTAAGGGCAGCGGCGACGTTTTGTGGCGATCCTACGTCTCCAGTCATCCCTGTCGCGATGTTGCCTGGACACAGGGTGTTAGTCACAATGCCGAATGCCGCATATTCAGAAGTCAAGCCACGGGCAAGGCCAGCCAAGCCCGCTTTCGAGGCGACGTAGGCGGTTCCGGCGAAACGAGGCAGAGCTCTCGCGGCGATCGAACCCATCATCACAATACGCCCGTAGCGGGCCGCTATCATTGATGGTAATACCTTCTGTGTGCATGTTAACGAAGAAGTGAGGTTAACTTCAATCACATCGCGCCATTCTGACAGCAATGTTTCATGCAGCGGGATCTTCTTGCCGTCTCTTTTTGGGGAAATACCCGCGTTATTTACCAACGCACCAATAACACCAAAACGAGCGACAACCATATCGAAGAACTCGTCAATTTTCTCTTCGTGACGTAGGTCGACGGGGCATGCAACGAAATTCTCCTTGTCTATACCGGCTCCCAGCAGTTCCGATCGGGCGCTTTGCACCTTCTCGGCGGAAGATCCGAAAAAGCCAACCCTGAAACCTTCCTTCAGAAGTCGCCTGACCACGGCGAAACCGATACCTGACGTGCCACCGGAAACAACCGCGACTTTTTCCAATGCTTTATTAATCATCTACTATTCTCGGCCTATAATTGTCTTACTTTCTGGAGAGTTCTGGCATCAACGATTTGGGCCTTGCCTGGATGCCTGGGGCTATCCTGAATGAAATTATGATCTCTGAAGATTTGGATCCCGTTCATCAAGGTAGATCGAATTTTTCCGGCTTGAGGAAGCGTTTGAGAACATTGGTCGTGATGGTTGCGACGTCGTTGTCAAAGCCATTGATAGGAAGCGCGGACGGCCAGCAGATCGAGGATGTCGAGAACACCGCACCACCGAACCCCGTCTCGAAGAACACCATATCAGCCCGGACCTTGGCATTCATCGTCCCGCCTGCTGCTAATGTAGTGTTTACAAAGTCCTCCAACACACCGAGCATATTGTCGGAATGGCCTTTGGATGATGCCAAGACGAGCGCATGCTTTGGCGAGCCGAGATCTGGATCCCATCGATCGATCTCTTGACCAGCCGCGCCTCCAAATCCTATTCCGAAGTCGCCAATGACCTCCCCCTTCACGCCTTCGAAAATGAAGTTCGCCCTGCCATCGTAGGAGGCCGGATTGCGATAGAAGGGTGTAGCAAAATCAAAGCCCATCGCGGTTGTACCCACACCGAGCAGACGATAACACGCTGCCCCGTTGTTACGCCAAATCCCGCCCGTTTCGCCGGTAAAAGCCAAGCAATCTTCGCCAGGCTCGCTCTTCCAGGCCCCGGAACCGCCTTGGGATCGACGCACCTCTATTGCATTGGGCCATTCTTCGCTAAACGCGATGCGCCAATACATCCCATTTGCGCCTAGGTACATAAGACTGCCGCCTGATTCCTGAAAAGCCTGCAAGGCCGCAACCATGGGAGTCGACCAATATTCTGGATGGCAACCGGTGATCAGCACCTTGCATCCGTCAAGAGCGTGAGCACCTCGCTGATGCAAGTCGTGGTCGGTTACAACGTCGTGAGCCTGCCCGATTGCATCTAGCCAGGACAGCACAAAGCTATCTCCTGAAAAACTGGAGAGCCGAGTGTCAGGCCGCAGATTAAATATTGGGCGCCGCCATGAAGAGTATCTAATTCCAGACCGATCCTTATGGTAATCGTAGGCAGACTTCTGGAACCGCGGGTTGCAGTACAGTGCGACATCCTCGGGCCCAGCGCAGGTCAATCGTCCCCGTGCCGGCTCAAAGTATTCCAGCCGATCGAACAGCCCCCAGTTCGCGTAGGCAAGATAGTTGGCCGTCGACGCTAGGTAAACGACGTCTTGACATCTTTCACCTTCAGATGGCGACACGAAGAAAACGATATACTCAGGAACGCTCGCATTCTCGAGCTTTATGGCATAGACGGAACTTGGGCAGTCTTCCGGGATCTCTATTTCGAATGAGACATCCCAGCCGCAATCGAACTGATCGTCAGAATGAAATTTAATCGCTGCGTACTGTTCGGGGTGAAGTTCCCAAGAGTGGCAAGTTCCCGTCCACCGCGCCCCCGTGACCGCACGAGCGGGTAGCTGCATACACCGCCCTGGGTGTCCGTTACCCGATATATCCGTCACTATTGAAGTCTTCATTCCAATCGAGAAATCCCAGCATGCGGCGGCATCTGCGGGAGGTTGCCCCTGTTCCCACTTCAACCATTCAACAACGGTCAATCTGCGGTAGAAAATGGCGGGAGCTTCTAACTTTCCGTCGAAGCAGTTTGTTCCATCCTCTGAAGGTCCGGAGGCGCAATGGTCGGCGGCAATACGCAAATCAGTGCCGAAAAATTCAAACCGTTCTGCACCCATGTTGGTAACGCGCATATCCGCCGGCCGCGACCTTGTCGAGTTGACACCAGCGCGAGATGTGCGGAGCGTAATAGTATCCGCCGCCACGTCGATCTCGGCCGCGGCGAGTTGCCATTCTCCGACCTCCACGAACGGCCCTTGATGGTCGATAACGACGGCATCTGTAGCGATGCGGAGGCACAGATATCCGTCTTCATTGAGGTACAGGCTAAGACCAGTTCCATCATCGGCGCGCAGGGTGGACAGGAGCGCCTGGCGCCGGTTCATTGGCTTTGAAGGCTTCATAATCGCCCCAAGCGAATAAAACGAGACATCCGGCGAGGGCGTGAAGCTTGTCTGAATGAAGGAGCCGGTGAGCGTAGCTTGCTGCGTTGCCACCTTAGGCTGCAGCATTGCGAAGCTTGTTTCTCGCTCCTGCAAACCAGGACCTTTGATGTCAGAGCTGGCGCAGACAAGCTCAACGACCTTCGGTCGATATGCGACATCGCGACCCAAGGCACTGACGTAAACGGATATCTGATCTCCAGCGTGATAGTTAGGACGATCCGTATATCCCACCACTCTGAGTTCAGGCACATTGTCGCTCATTGATTCGCTCCGCGTTCAAACGAAAGAGGAAGCTCACGACCCGTGATCCTCTTCCATCGAAGACGAAAAATCTCCCACTCAGCCTCTTCTGGCGAATCGAAGAGTTTGTCCTCGTAGAAACTGAAGCCGGTCGCGCTATGGCTGTCAGTTCTTGCCAGCATCCACTTCCTTCCAGGGTCGACCAGAAGGAGAAAGTGGCGATTCGCCGGATCTTCGCGACGCAGCTCTCTCATCAATGCTGCGAGTGCTGGGCTGTGAATGGAGAAGGGGTTTTGCCAAAATTCTCTAGCAAGACCGAGGTCTCGCTCATGATCAATAGCCATAGCTTCTAGGTTCCATGGGTCGCGGGTTTCGTTGGTGATGAGGCTTAAGACCGGGCGCGGGCCATGTCAGCAAACTCAATTTGGTTCGGATACGACGTTTCCAATGGGCATTTCTGCAAGCTTCACCCATACATCAGAGATGCATGTGATACAATGTCATGTTGATGAATCATTTGCTCCCATGACACGCGACGATGTCAAGCGACGAGCCATTGGCCAGGGCACGCTGTTGGGCGCGGTGGGCATAAGTGGCAATACGTCTGACAGCGACGGGGCTCGGCAATGCTCGCGATCGAGAAGGCCGGTTTCTCGTCCCCCGGCTGGGAAGCAACACCGAGCCGGCGGGGCACCTATCGGTTAGGCGCTACGGTGGGGCGCGAGTTTGCAGCAATTGAGAGGGTTCAGCCGCTGGGTTGAAAGGTTTGCATCATTCCAGGAGCGGTTTTGACCTCAAACCTTGCCGAGCGCATATATCATGACGACCGCCGTCACGCGCAGTCGGCTAGCAATCAACACGCGGCAGTCGGTACGCACGCCGCAACAATGGTGTTCCATGATGTCATCCCGCAGTTTCGAGCATTCTGAGTTCCAAGCCAGGGTTACGCGCGCGCAGGCCCTCATGGCCAAGGACCGCCTGGACGGACTGCTGGTCACCTCAGTGGATAACTACCGTTACTTTGCCGGCATCGAATCCAACTTCGGCGAGAGCCTGACTCGGCCCTGGTTCCTCCTCATACCGGCATCCGGGGAGCCACTGGCCATCATACCAGCCATCGCGGAAGCCCTCATACGGGACACGTGGGTATCTTCCGTCCGATCCTGGCCATCGCCGCGGCCGGAAGACGAAGGGACGACTATCGTCGCCGAAGCTATAAGGGCTCTGCCGCGGCGCTACGGGCGTGTGGCGGCGGAGTTCGGTCATGAGACTCGCCTCGGGATCCCGGTGAATCAGCTCAATGACATCTCGCAAAAGGTGTCCGGCGTCGAGTTGGTGGACGGTGCGAGGCTCATATGGACGTTAAGGATGATCAAGAGTGATGCTGAGGTGGGCAAAATCCAACAGGCAATCGACATTGCAGGCGCGGTGTTCACTGCGGTCACAGATTTCGTCAGCATCGGGGACAGCGAGCGGATCATCCAACGGAAGTTCCGGGTGCGCCTGCTGGAGGAAGGAGCCGATCAGCTTCCAATTACGATCTGCCGGTCAGGGCGGGGCGGGCCAGATGGCATCACCGGCGCAGTACGCGATCGCCAGCTCACAGAAGGTGACCTGCTGTTCATCGACACCGGCACTGTTTTCGACAGCTACTTCTGTGATTATGACCGCAACTACCGGGTCGGCCGGGTCAGCGACGCGTTGCTGGCCGCCCACGAGCGTGTCTGGGAAGCCAACGAGGTCGGACTACGCGCAGCCGTGCCAGGCGCGACTGCCGGCTCGATCTTCGAACAAATGGCGAAGGCGCTGTCATCCGACGACCGCGAGCTTAATAGCAACGGCCGGATGGGCCACGGTCTCGGTTTGCGGGTCACGGAACCACCCTCAGTCAGGCTCGGGGATGACACAGTGCTCGCCCCGGGAATGGTGCTATGCATCGAGCCTGCGCTGGAGTACGAGCCCGGCAAGATTGTGCTACACGAGGAAACCGTACTGATTACAGCGGATGGCGCTAAATTGCTGACTGTGCGTGCCCCCAGGGAGCTCCCCACGATCCGCTGATCTGGGATTGCGCAGCTTTTAGCGCATCGAGCACAAGGCGACGTTGCCCGTAGCCCGCGAAGTTGGCGCATATGCGCCGCCTTTACCAACCGTTTGCGCATATGGTGGGCATCCATATGCCATGTACAGCCGATTTGGTTACATGATCTTAATCGCAGCTATTTAAGGCGCGACAACACCCACTTCCCTGCCAACTTCGGCAAAGGCCTCGACACACTGGTCGACGTCCCTCAAAGAATGCGCGGCGGACATTTGCGTGCGAATCCGCGCCTGGCCCTTCGGTACGACGGGAAACCCGAAGCCGACGACGTAGATGCCGCGCTTCAGCATGCGCGCCGCCATCTCCTGCGCCAATGTCGCGTCGCCCAGCATCACCGGGATGATCGGATGGTCGGCGCCGGCCAGCGTGAAGCCGAGCTTGCCCATCTCGGACCTGAAACGCGCCGCGTTGGAATAGAGGTGTTCGCGCAACGCGTGACCATTGCGGATCAAGTCGAACACCTTGATCGAGGCGCCGGCGATCGCCGGCATCAGCGTGTTGGAAAAGAGATAGGGCCGCGAGCGCTGGCGCAGCCAGTCGACCACCTGTTTCTTCCCCGATGTGTAGCCGCCGGAAGCGCCACCGAGCGCCTTGCCAAGCGTGCCGGTGATGATGTCCACTCTGCCCTCGACGCCGCAATGCTCGGCCGAGCCGCGGCCATTTTTGCCGACGAAGCCAACCGCATGGCTATCGTCGACCATCACCATCGCATCATATTTGTCGGCGAGATCGCAGACGCCTTTCAGGTTGGCGATGATGCCATCCATGGAAAACACGCCGTCCGTGGCGATCAGCCGGAAGCGGCAATCCTTCGCTTCCTTCAGCCGCGCTTCCAAGTCGGCCATGTCGTTGTTGGCGTAACGAAAGCGCTTGGCCTTGGATAGCCTGACGCCGTCGATGATCGAGGCGTGATTCAGCGCGTCGGAGATGATGGCGTCTTCCTCGCCGAGCAGCGCCTCGAACAAGCCGCCATTGGCGTCGAAGCACGAGCCGTAAAGGATCGTGTCCTCCATGCCGAGGAAAGACGAGATCGTCGCCTCGAGTTGCTTGTGCTCCTCCTGCGTGCCGCAGATGAACCGCACCGAGGCCATGCCGTAGCCATAGCGGTCGAGCGCCTGCTTCGCCGCCTCGCGCAGGTCAGGACTGTCGGCCAGGCCGAGATAGTTGTTGGCGCAAAAATTCAAGACCGTGGTTCCATTCTCGACCGTGACCTGTGACGACTGCAAGGAGGTGATGACGCGCTCGGACTTGTAGAGGCCGGCCGACTTGAGGTCGTTCAACTCCTCTGAAATGTGCGCGATGAAAGCGTTCATTGAAGGATCCATGGCGGGGGTTGGGAATGCCCCCTGAACTCCCAAATGGCGCGAGTATGGCCATGCAGTCGCTTGCAGTTGTTCAGAGCACGAACAGTTTCCGAGGGGTGTTGGTTAACTCCTCGACGCCACCTTCCGTAACGCGGATAGTCTCGCTGATCATGTAGCCGAAATCTTCGTCGAACCAGTTGCCCAGCATCAGGTGGAACGTCATGTTCGGCTTAAGCACAGTCATGTCGCCTTCTTGGAAGCTCGCGGTGGGCTCGAGCCACCCGATGCCCTGTTTCTCATAGGTGCGGTGGAAAGCGTTCGCCACATCGCCGCAGGTCGCGCCGGGGCGGATCGTGGCCAATGCCGCGTCCATGCCAGCCATGTGCGCGTCGTGGACCCTCAGAAGGCGCTCGCATGGAGCTCCGACTGAGAAGGTGCGCATCAGTGGGGCGGCATAAGCATGGCGCACACCGGCGAGTTCGAGGTTGACCTGGGAGCCCTGGCGGAAGACATCATCGCTCCACGGAATATGTGCAGTGCCGGTCCGCGGGGAGGAACAGAGGGCGATGTCGGGGATTCTGCCCCCGGGCTTGCCGTCAACGCCGCGAACCAACGTCCGGCAGATTTCCGCAACGGCATTCGCCTCATGCGCACCGGGCCGGATGACCTCAGAGGCGCACGTCATGGCTGCGTCAGTAATGGCAGCAGCTTCCCGCAGCACCTCGACCTCGAGATCAGACTTCACAATCCGGAGCCAAGTCACGACATCCGTGAAGTCCCTGACCCTGGCCTCGGAGAGCGCACTGCGAAATCTGTCCGCCGCCTGAGCTGAGAGGTTGCTAAGCTCGAGTCCAATGCCACCCGTCACAACTCCAAGGTCGCGAAGGGTCTGCACGACAACGTCGCAGCCGCTCCTGTCCGTTCTTCCGATCAAAGATTCCGGGTACGCGATTACCTTATCGCGGTCCATGAAACTCTGGTGTACCCCGGCCGGCGCGTCCATGGCTCGCAGGACAAGAGTGGGCTCCTCGTCGGCCATGGTAACTACAAGTCCCTGCGGGACATAGCCCGAAGGCGTGGTGTAGCCGGTCAGGTACGTGATGTTGGAAGGATCGGATATGAACAGAGCTATGAGGTCTCGGTGGGCCATTTCGACCTTAACCGCAGCGTGGCGGCGCAGGAATTCTGAACGTGGGAAGGCCTGCGGACCTCTAGGTATGGGCACAGAACGACTCCGTTGGTAAAGGCTGAAGCGCCACTGGATTAGGGGGAGACCACGGGGGTCGACCAGGCAGGGTCCGCATGTTTCTGCCAGTAGATATCCATGAGCTGGCGCGTGACCTTGCCCACCTTACCGTCGGCGATCTGCGTTTTATCAACACATGTCACGGGCATGATCCCGCCCGCAGTGGAGGTGATGAAGATCTCGTCGGCGTCCCTGAGTTCTTCGCGGCTGACGTCGGAAGCGCGAGCTTGAAGCCCAAGCTCGCCGCACAGGTCGAACACCGTTTGTCGCGTGATACCTGGGAGGACACCGTATTCCGGCGTATTGAGCCTTCCGCCCTTTACTATGAATACGTTGAAGCCCGGGCCCTCCGCCACATTGCCATTGGAATCGAGGACCAGCGCCGTTTCCGCGCCGGAGTCATATGCATCGAAGAGTCCCTTTACCAAGTCAAGCCAATGATAATTCTTGATCCGGGGATCGATCGACTTGGGGGGGATTCGTACGGTTTCACTTACGGCGACATGAAGACCGCGTTCAAGTTGTTCCTTATTCGCAACCGAACCAAAAGGCACAGCGAAAGCAATGAAACGATTCTCGGCTTGGCGCGGGTCCCTGCTAAACGTCGGGGAGGTTCCGCGGGTACAGATCATCTCGACGTAAGCCGACTTGTGGCCGGAGAGCGCCACACAGTTCTTGAGCACCTCCTCAATCTCCGCCCGGCTGAGAGTTAGCTTCATCCGAAGGCGCTCCATTCCTGAGAAGAAGCGGTCAAGGTGAAGATCCAGCCTGAAAAATCGCCCCTCCCACACATGCACGGTGTCATAGGTGGCATCGGAATGCAGCAACCCCCAATCAAGGACGGATACCTTGGCCTCCGACATCGGTAAGTATTGGTTGTCCATGTAGGCGACGCCATCCGGATAGCTCCGGCCGTCGCAGTAACGGACCCCAATGGTCGGCAGGACAGTTGAAGATTTATGCATTTCCTCGCTCCGGGCTACTGTCTTTGGCGTGACGCACCGACGGCATCTGCGATGCAACACCGCCCATTTAGATCGCACAGGAGACCGCTCGAGAAACTTCATTCCCTTACAGAATCTGCAACGGTCATTTCAAAATCCGCTTCGATTGATGGGCACGGCCCCGATCCGCCGATAATTACAACGCACGCACGAATTTAACTCGCGTCGGGCGTGATCATGCTCTGGAACTTGCGGCCTTTGTGTGCAGCTTCGTCTTCACAAAGCTAGGGGCTCGACGTCTTGACTGTGGCAATGAGCGATGATGTCGCCATTTTACCAAGAGTGCGCCATCTGTTTCAATCTCGCGCCCATTTTGCAACACAACTCGCGACCACTTGCCGCATTCTGCGAACATCCCGCCCCATCGGAGAACCCTGATGTCCGAAGTTGAGGAATACCGCTATCTCCAGGAGGAAGTGACAGAATGGCGGCGACACATCCATCGCTATCCTGAGCTGGGTTTCTCGGTGTACGACACCGCCGCCTTCGTGGCCGAAAAACTCGCCTCCTTCGGCATCAACCACATCGAGACCGGCATCGCCGAGACCGGTATTGTCGCGGTCATCCAAGGTGAAGGCGGCGAAGGACCTACGATAGGCCTGCGTGCCGACATGGACGCGCTCCCGATTGTCGAAGCCTCCGGAAAGCCATGGGCTTCGGACGTTCCCGGCAGGATGCATGCCTGCGGCCATGACGGTCATACCGCCATGCTGTTAGGGGCCGCCAAGCACCTCGCGCGCACCCGCACGTTCAAGGGATCGGTCGCGCTGATTTTCCAGCCCGCGGAAGAGGTCGAGCTTCCATCGGGCGGCTTCAAGATGGTACGGGAGGGTTTTCTCGACCGTTACGACATCTCCCAGGTCTTCGGTATGCACAACGCCCCGGGGCTAGCCATCGGCGAATTCGCGCTGCGCAATGGCTGCCTCCTGGCCTCCCAGGATGATTTCGACATCACCGTCATTGGCAAGGGCGGCCATGCCGCCGCGCCGCACCGGACGGTGGATCCGGTGGTGATTGCGGCGCAGATCATCCTGGGGTTACAGTCCCTCGTCTCGCGCAATACCGATCCCTTGAGTTCCCTAGTGATCTCCGTCACGAAGCTGAGCGCCTCCCAAGCGTACAATGTGATTGCCGATCGGGTCGAGCTGGCCGGAACCGTCAGGACCCTTGCGGCTGAGCTCCGCGATTTCGCCGAACGGCAAATACGCGAGTGCGCAGAGGGTATCGCGCGGGCGTTTGGTGCCGAAATCGCGTTCAGTTACCGTCGCTCGGTACCGGTCACTTTCAACCATACCAGCGGCTTCGAAGTCGCAGTGGAAGCAGCTGAGCGCCTGGTGAGCGCAAACGCTGTCAACCGGGAAGCCAAGGCATCGATGGGCGCCGAGGACTTTGCGTATATGCTAGAGGCACGGCCAGGCGCCCTCATCAACATAGGGAATGGCCCGAGCGCCCCTCTCCACAATGCCGCCTACGACTTCGAAGACGAGGCGATCCCATACGGAATCGGCTACTGGGTCAACGTCGTTGAGACCGTCTTGTCCAGCGATCGCAACCCGCTTTCCTGATGGCTCGCGGGCGGCGGAAGATGGCCTGCGCACCGCAGGCGTGCATTATTTTTCAGACGGCGTCGCTCGGTGTCGCTCGCGTTTCAAGGGGGCGCGGATTTTGACGCATAGTAGACGTTCTGATGCCTCATAGTCATTGAGTTACAGAAAGCTGCGCGCAGAGCGGGAGCGGACCCAGGACGAATATCCGGCCGCGTGCGCAAAACGAAAAGCGGCCCAAAAGACACCGGACAAGAGGGAGAAAAATCATGAGTATCACAATCAACCGCAGACGTCTGATCCAGGCCGGCACGTCGGTACTCGCCCTGGGCGCCATCGCCTCGGCCACCCGCGACGCGTATGCGCAAACCAAAGAACTGACCGTGCTCATCAACGGCGGCGACCTCGGCAAGGCGAATATCGAGACGCACGTCAAGCCCTTCGAAGCCGAAACGGGTATCAAGGTCAATGCGATCACCGACCAGATAGACTTTGCCAAGCTCGAACTGATGGAAACGACCAACAGCGTCTCGATCGACGTGGCGTGCGCAGGGCCTTCCACCATACTATCGGGTGTCAAGAAAGGATATCTTGAGAAGATCGACTATTCGCTCTTTAAGAGAGAGGATCATGATGCGATTGTCGGTTTTGCCAAGGAAGACTACGCAGTCGGGATGTACGTTTTCGCCTACAACATGGCCTACAGTTCGGAAAAATTTCCGGATAGTCCGCCAAAAACTTGGGCCGATTTCTGGAACGTCGAGAAGTTCCCGGGAGTCCGGGCGCTCCAGACGGGCCAGACCGGCGAGGAAGGACCATGGGAGGAAGCGCTCCTTGCGGATGGCGTGTCTCCTGATGCCATCTATCCGATGGATTTCGATCGGATCTTTAAAAGTTTGGACAAGATAAAACCTCACATCCGCAAGTGGTGGGGGACCGGCTCAGAGGTCCAGCAGCTGATGCAGGAAAAAGCGGTCGACCTCACCAATACTTATGACGGCCGAGCGACACTACTTATTGACAGGGGAGCTCCGATAATCCTCAACCGTAACCAGCAGAAGGTGAGCTGGGAAAGCTGGGTTATTCCTAAAGGCGCACCGAACCTAGCAAACGCCCATAAGTTTATCGCGTTTGCGACCCGCAGCGACCGACAGGCCGCGCTAGCCAAGCTAATCCCTTACGGCCCCACCAACCAAAACGCCTTCAAACTTCTACCAGCTGAATTCGGCAAAAAGCTTGCCAGCCATCCTGACTACGCATCCACTAGCATTCCAATTCAGTCGAAGTGGTACAGCGAGATAGGTTCTGATGGCTTGAGTAACATCGACAGACTCGCCCAGCGGTGGAATGAGTGGGTTCTGCAATAATCTGTCGCAAAGGGCCAGCCCGCCGGAAAAGCTCTTAGGTGTCTCTCCGTGTCCTATCGTTTGCCAGCGCGACGTTGCGCCTGTTGCGTTCCTGCCTAGCTGGATAATCTTTTTGGAGCCTGTTGTGAACGTCTATGCGAATCCGCTTCCAGCGACAGAGGACCGACGATTGGAAAGCAAGAATAGCCGGGCCCAGATTGAATTCCGCAGTGTGACGAAACTCTACGGGAGCCTCGCTGCCGTCCAGAACCTGTCTCTTACAGTCGAACGCGGCGAATTCCTGACGATCCTCGGGCCTAGCGGCTCGGGAAAGACCACCACACTCATGCTGCTGGCCGGGTTCGAGGCGCCCAACTCCGGCGACATGTTGATCGGCGGGAAGTCGGTGGCCGCAGTCCCGGCCTATCGTCGCGACCAAGGCATCGTGTTCCAAAGCTATGCATTGTTCCCTCACCTCAATGTACGACGGAATCTCGAATTTCCGCTGGAGATGCGCGGCGTCAAGGCAGCCGAACGGGCGGCCCGCGTCGACAGGATTCTCGAGCGCGTCCACCTGAATGAATACGGCGCCCGCATGCCTTCGCAGCTCAGCGGCGGCCAGCAGCAACGCGTCGCCCTGGCGCGCGCCCTGATTGCCGATCCGCCGATCCTGCTCCTTGATGAACCCTTGGGCGCGCTTGACCGAAACCTGCGCGAGCGGATGCAGAGCGAGATCAAGAGCCTTCACCGTGAATTCGGCATCACCACCGTTTGCGTGACCCATGACCAGGAAGAAGCGCTGACGCTGTCCGACCGCATCGTAGTGATGCGGGGCGGACAAATCGAGCAGACTGACACGCCTGAGGCACTTTACGACCGGCCGGCGACGCAGTTCGTCGCCAGCTTCCTCGGCGAGGCCAATATTCTGGACGATCCAGCCTGTTTCGGCGCGGCGGACGGCACGCCGCCCTTTGGCTGTGTGGGAATGATCCGCCCAGAACGCGTGACGATCGCAGCACCGGCGGCGCGGGCGCCGCCGGATGCCGACCGCAGACAGAACGTGACGGGAGTGGTGAGGGACATGATTTACGCTGGTCCACTCCGTAAGTACGAGGTCCAGGCAGGAACGCTCACGATTATCGTGCGACAGCATGTTGCAGCAGGCCAGCAAACCTTCGAGGCGGGCCAGAACGTCCGCCTCGACTGGTTGCGGTCCGATGTGCGCTTCGTAGCTGTTTGAGCTGCCGGAGAATGATATGCAGAAATTTCTCAGGTTGGGCCAGCGGCCGGTGTTGCTGTCGGCACCCAGCATAGCAATTTTGCTCGTGGTTTTCGGGGTACCGCTCGTGGTTCTATTCGTCACGAGCCTCAACGCGCCCGCCTATTCCGTCCAGAACTATCTCAACTTCTTCGCGCAGCCCGCCAACATCCGCGTGCTTATCCAGACCGTTGAGATGAGCGGTGTGACGACCGCGATCTGCATTCTGGTCGGTTACCCGACTGCCTACCTGATTGTGTCGGCATCACCCCAGGCGCGGACGGCAATGATCGTTCTGATTGTCATTCCATACCTGACCAGCCTACTCGCGCGGACCTATGCTTGGATCATGATCCTTGGGGACCGCGGATTGATCAACAATCTTCTGCTGCACTACGGACTCATCTCGTCGCCGCTTCCACTGATTTACAACCGGACCGCAGTGTATGTGGGCATGGTCCACATCATGCTGCCCACAATGATTCTGCCGCTCGTCAGTGTAATGTTGGGCATCAACAAATCCCTCGTCTCAGCCGCCCGAAGCATGGGAGCTCGCCCGCTCACGGCATTCTGGCGGGTGTTCTTCCCCCTGAGTCTACCCGGCTTGCGCAGTGGCGCGCTGCTGGTCTTCGTGCTGAGCCTCGGGTTTTATATCACGCCGGCAGCGCTTGGCGGGGTGCGCGACGTCATGCTTTCGACGTTCATTGCGGCACAGGTCGCGGGTTCGTTCAACATGGCAAGAGTGGCAACGGCAAGTTTCGTGCTGCTGGCGGTAACCCTACTGGTACTTTCTATCTTCGGGCTTGATTTTGCCGGTGGCGAGACCACCACATACCGCACCCGTCGTTGGGGCTTTAAGCCGCTAATTCTTGGCTGCCTGCGGTTTCTCAGGGAATTCGCAGTTCCCTACCGCGCCCACAACTGGGCCGCTCAGCTCCATCGCGCCGGCAGCGGCGCACGACTCGGGAAGGTCGCGGGGACCACGTTCCTGATCCTGATGATGGTGTTTCTCCTGTTCCCCGGCGCGGTCGTCGTCATCATGTCGTTCAGCCCGGGTGCGACTCTGGAGTTTCCACCGACGGGGCTGTCCCTGCAGTGGTACCGCTCGTTCTTCAATGACCCCTCGTGGAACGGTGCACTGATCACGAGCATCGAAATCGGCATTGCGGTGACGATACTGTCTACCGCGGCCGGCACCCTGGCCGCCTACGGGCTGAGCCGCACATCTGCACGGCTCCGGTCATGGTTTACGACGCTACTGCTCATGCCGATAACGGTTCCGGTGATCGTCGTGGCCATAGCCGCTTACCTTGGGCTGGTTAGGATCGGCCTGCTCGGAACAACCACTGGACTGGTGCTGGCCCACAGCCTTGGCGGTATCGCCTACGTCGTCGTGATCGTCTCGGCAACACTTGTGAATTTCGACCGGCGACTCGAACAGGCTGCGCAGAGCATGAAAGCCGGACCCCTCCGGACGTTTCGTCGCGTCACGCTCCCGCTGATCTTGCCGGGTGTTATCGGCGGGGCGGTATTCGCCTTCATCAGCTCGTTCGATGAGCTTGTGATCTCCTCTCTGGTCAGCGGCCTTTCGATCCGCACGCTTCCGCTGAAGATGTGGGAGAACATCCGCCATGAGATCGATCCCACGATCGCCGCGGTCGCGTCGCTGCTCATGCTCCTGCCAATTCTCTGGCTTGGCGCGATCTACCTCACCTGGTGGCGGTCGCGCACTCCAGCGAAGGTGGCTTGACTTCCCGCGTGAATACAAGGTCTGGAAAACAAAGTTATAGTAACTAGCGTGCGACAGGTGTGGCTCGAGTGTGCCGAAGTGCGCTCAAAGACAACACGTCAGCAATGGAACTCCACGATACTGTCGGCGTAGGTGTTGCACAAATACCACGCCGAAGCGACGCCTCGGCCGCTCAATTCTTCGAGCGTCAGCGCGTCGATCTCGGTGTTCTTGTCGCCGCGATCAAGTTGCAATGGTCTGCCACCACCCAGGACTGCGAACTCGGGTTAACGGACTTTCGGATTGCTGATTGGCTGATTCCATGGGTGCTTGCTTGATTCGGAGCACAGCCATGTCGCTCATCCTCGTCGAAGGTTAGGAGAAATTCCGCATGAGTCGCTTCTCGGCCCCTTTGGCGACGTTGATGACGCACGCGAGCCGTGGCGCGTAGCCCATCCGCTGCGTGAAGTGCTCTAGAGCACGTCCTGTTTAATCCGGTTCATATCCTGCGGCTTTGAAGTAGTTGGCACATTCGGCTGGGGTGAAAAGATCGACAACGGCGCCGACTGTGTTCCACAGGGCGGCGATGGTCCGCTCGGCCTTGGCGCGCAACAGCGCTTTGAACTTGGCAAAGGCGTTCTCGATGGGGTTGAAGTCGGGGCTGTAGGGCGGAAGGAACATCAGCCTCGCACCGGCGGTCTCAATTGCGTCCCGTACGCCAGCGGCTTTGTGGGCGGGCAAGTTGTCCATGATGACGACGTCGCCAGGCGACAATGTCGGGACCAGCACTTGCTCGACATAGGCAAGGAACCATTGCCGTTCATGGCGCCGTCGTAGACGAATGGCGCGGTCATGCCGGTCAGCCGCAGCGCGCCCGTGAAGGTCGTGGTTTTCCAATGACCATGCGGCACGCCGGCCCGGCAGCGTTCGCCGCACAGTGCTCTTCCACGCAGGCGGGCCATCTTTGTGGAGAGGCCGGTCTCATCGATGAACACGAGCTTCGCCGGATCGAGATCGAGTTGGCCGTCGAACCAGTCCCGGCGCCGCTTCAGGATGTCGGGGCGATCCTGCTCCAGTGCGTGCGCGGACTTTTTTTGAACGTCCAGCCGTGGCCGCGAAGCCAAGCGCTCAAGGCACTGCGGCTGATCCGCACCGACTGCTCGGCGACGAGCAGCTCCACCATCTCGTTCAGCGTGATGTCCTTGCGCTCCCCGATCAGCCCGACGATGAAGGCTTCATGCGCGTTGAGGCTGGAGGCACGGCGGCGGCCCTGCGGGCGTGGCGCCAGTTCGCCGATCTTGGCCCGCGCAATCCAGCGGATCGCGCTGGATACTCCCACGCCGAACCGCGCCGCCGCTTGCCGCGCCGACATGCCCTCGTCCGAACCCTTCAAGACCCGCGACCGAAGATCCACGCTCAATGCTCTTCCCATCGTCCACCTCCATCGAGGTGGATGTTGAATCAGCACAAAACGCAGCTGTCACATCACAATCGATTCATCGATCTCAGGACGTGCTCTAGCTGCAGCTGGTATCCGCCATCAACAAGCTCAACGGTTCGATCTGCTTATCCTCGACGATCTCGCCTACGTGGCAAAGGACCAGGCAGAGACCAGCGTTCTCTTCGAACGCATTTCAGCACGCTACAAACGGCGTTCAATCCTGCTGACCGCAAATAGCCTTTTTTGGAATGGAATCGAGTTTTTGCAGATCCCGCCATGCCATGCCGCTCGCAGCGGTAGACCGCCTCGTTCATCACGCCACAATCTTCGGAATGAAGGTCGAGAGCTATCGTCGCCGCTCCGCTATGGAAGCAAAACGACAGGGCGGACGGCCTCCGGTCTACGCGACAATTAACGAGGGGACCCAGATTAACGCGCCGCGTCGATTAGAAGAGCAATGACCGCTTGGCAGCGTGTCCCATCCAGATTGTCGCGCAAGTTCCTCCGAGATCGCCGCGTATAATAAGCGGCCGGTGCGCATCTGCTAAGTGCCGCCGTCGTAGGCTTCATTTCATCTGTCCCAACAATGTGTGACAGTTGTTTCAGAAATAGATTCCGTTTGCCGATGACTTACGCAGCGCGCCGCATTAGCATGGTGAGGTTCAGCAAGCGGAACGGGAGAGACTGGCGAATGCTGGCGCCGACGGAGCAACCCCCCAAGGAAACTCTCAGGCAAAAGTGACCGGACCGCCGAACGATCTGGAGAGAGGCACCCGAGTGCCCACCGAAGGGGAACGCCGGAGCCTTCCGGTCAAGCTCTCAGGTATAGAGACAGATTTGGGGACCAGCCGCGGGCGTGACCGTCTGTGCCCACTGTTCTGTATGGAGAGTGAAATGCCCAAGATTGTCGTGATCGGCGCCGGTATCACCGGTGTGTCGACGGCTTATGCCCTTTTGGACCACGGCTATGATGTCACCGTGGTGGAACGCCAGCGCTATGCGGCGATGGAGACCTCCTTTGCCAATGGCGGTCAGCTATCCGCGAGCAATGCGGAAGTTTGGAACCACTGGTCGACAATCTTCAAGGGCATCAAATGGATGCTCCTTCGGGATGCACCGCTCCTTATGAATCCATCCCCGAACTGGCACAAGTACAGCTGGCTCGCGGAGTTCGTATCCAATATCCCCGGCTACCGTGAGAATACTGTCGCCACCACGAAGCTGGCAATCGCCGCTCGCAAGCACATGTTCGAGATCGCCGAACGCGAAGGCATTGAGTTCGACCACGTCCGCCGCGGCATTCTCCATGTCCATTGGGACAAGGCCGGTTTCGAGCATGCCGCAAGAGTCAACAAGATGCTCGTCGAGGGCGGACTCGACCGCCATCCGGTCTCAGGGGAAGAGATTACATCCATAGAACCGGCGCTGCACGGGCGGTTCTACGGCGGGTTCTATACTCCGTCGGATTCGACCGGTGACATCCACAAATACACGACCGCTCTAGCCCGAGCCTGCGAAAGGCGCGGCGGTAAGTTCATCTATGACGCGACGGTCACGCGTATCGCTCGCGGCAGCCGCTTCCGGCTGAGCTACACGACGCGTAGGGTCGATGGCCAGACGCTCGGGCTAGACCTCGAAACCGACGCGGTCGTGGTATGCGCGGGCTCCAATAGCCGCGACTTCGCCGCGATGCTAGGCGACCGTCTTAACATTTATCCTGTCAAGGGCTACTCGGTCACCGTCCAATTGGACGACGAGACAGCCCAGAATGCCGCCCCGTGGGTCAGCATCCTGGACGACCGCGCGAAGATCGTCACTAGCCGGCTCGGCACCAGCCGCTTCCGCGTTGCGGGAACTGCGGAGTTCAACGGGTTGAACAGGGACATCCGGGATGATCGCGTACGGCCCTTAGTGGACTGGACGCGCACGCTATTCCCGGGAGTGAACACCAATAGCGTGGTGCCCTGGGCCGGCTTGCGCCCCATGATGCCCAACATGCTGCCGCGTGTCGGCGCGGGCCGTTCACCGGGCGTGTTCTATAACACGGGCCACGGCCACCTTGGCTGGACGCTGTCCTCTGCGACATCGGCCGCCTTAGTACAGACCGTGGCCGCAGAGTTCCCCGTTGAAGCCCGTTCGGCGGCGTAGGCGAGAAGGCCCAGACCACATGCCCAAAACAAGGTCGCCGCGCGTCGAAATCGCCAGACTGGAGATCGAGCGGGAACTCCACGACTTCATGCGCGACGAGGCGCAGCCGTATACGGGCATTGGCACTTCGGCCTCCTGGTCATCTTTCTCCGCGACAGTGGACGATCTCAGCCCTCGCAACCACGAATTCCATTAAGAACCGCCAGAATATCCAGGAGAAAATAGACGATTGGCAACCTGGACGTGGACCCCGGACGACATGCCTGACCGTGATCGGTTATCTCGTGCCGGAGGGTCTCGACTTCAGCATCGGGATGAAGACCGTCAATCCGGAGATCGAGATGATTGCAGGCCCGCAGCTCGTCGTGCCGGTGATGAATGCGCGGTATGCTCGCCAAGGCTGGACGACATCCTGTCGGTACTGGTCGTCTCGGAACAAAACTGGACGCCTGAGGACATCAAGAAGAAGCTCGATAACAATTGCCGGGCATCCCAGATTACCTCATCCGATGGGTCTACTAGGAAGTGTGAACAGTTATCTGAGTCATAGAATTGTAGCGGCGATGGTTATGACGGCGGGATAGTGCCTTGCGGTCTTTTCGAAACGCGTTGCGACGTGGCGGAACCAGGGTAAGCGGTGTTCTGACAGCACCTTTCGCACATGACCGGAAGGAACGATGTTCGAAGGCCTCGAGGGCTTCGACACATGACGATTTCAGAGCTTACGCTTAAGTCCAGGGATGAAGAGCCGGTTCGTCGGCTTGAGATCTTCACTGGCGCCGGTCGGCGGCGAGAATGGCTGCCGGATGAGAAGGCGCGGATCGTGGCGGAAAGCTACGAGGTTGGCGAGACCGTGAGCGCGGTGGCCAGGCGCTATGCCTTGTCTCCGCAGCAACTGTTCGCGTGGCGTCGGGCCGCTCGTCAGCCGTTGACGGCGTCGGCACCTGAACCGCTCTTTGTTCCGGCGGTGGTGACGGCGCCGGCTCCGGAACCCGCGCCGACGCGTCCAGCGCAGCCGCGGAAGCGGAAGGCGACCCGAGATGCTGGCGTGATCGAGCTTGAGATTGACGGCATCGCCATGCGGGTCGGCCGGGGAGCCGACGCCAAGACGGTTGCGGCGGTGATCCGTGCACTGAAGGCAACCTCGTGATCGGGCCGACGGGCGCCGTCAAGGTCATGGTGGCAACGAAGCCGGTAGACTTCCGCAAGGGTGCGGAGGGGCTGGCTGCGTTGGTGCGCGAGACGATGGGCGCCGATCCGTTCAGCGGTGCAGTCTACGTGTTCCGGGCGAAACGAACGGATCGGATCAAGCTGATCTTCTGGGACGGCACCGGCGTCTGCCTCTATGCGAAGCGGCTGGAGGATGGCGAGTTCCGTTGGCCGAAAGTGCAGGATGGCGTGATGCGGCTGACGGCCGCTCAGTTGTCGGCGCTGCTTGAAGGGCTTGATTGGCGGCGGGTTCATGAAGCCCGCCGGACGCGCGCTCCGGCGCAGGCGGGTTGATCCGCGACCAAGTGAATCAGCCTGGATTCCGCTGTCGCCCGGAACTGGCGAATATGGTCTGATCCGATCATGGCGATGACAGCGGACCAGCTTCCCGACGATCCGGATGTGCTGAAGGCGATGGTCCTGGCGCGCGATGTCGAGAATGCTCGCCTGACCCAGATCATCAAGGAATTGCAGCGTCACCGCTTCGGCCGCCGGGCCGAGAGCCTGCCCGAAGATCAACTGCTGCTTGGCCTTGAGGAGGCCGAACAGATCGAGGCGGCAGGCGAGGAAGAGGCCGAGCGTGCCGATCCTGCCACGCGCAGGGAGCGCACCGCAAAGCGGCGGGCGAACCGGGGTGCGCTGCCGGCGCATCTGCCTCGCATCGAGATGGTCGTCGACATCGAGGACCATGCCTGCCCATGCTGCCGCGACGGACTTCATCGGATCGGCGAAGACGTTAGCGAACGGCTCGACATCGTGCCGGCGCAACTGCGCGTGATCGTCGTACGGCGGCCCAAATATGCCTGTCGTGCCTGCGAGGACGTGGGTCGTGCAGGCTCCGGCGCCCGCCCGGCTGATCGAAGGCGGTCTGCCGACCGAGGCCACCGTCGCGCAGGTTCTGGTCTCCAAATATGCCGATCACCTGCCGCTCTATCGCCAGGCGCAGATCTACGCCCGGCAGGGCATCAATCTGGATCGCTCCACCCTCGGCGACTGGGTCGGCCGCGCCGCCTGGCATCTGCGTCCGGTCCACGAGCGGCTGCTGGAGAAGCTGAAAGCCTCGCCGAAGCTCTTTGCCGACGAGACCACGGCGCCGGTGCTGGATCCCGGCCGCGGCAAGACCAAGACCGGGCAGCTCTGGGCCTACGCTCGCGACGATCGGCCATGGCAGGGGAGCGACCCACCTGGCGTCGCTTATGTCTATGCGCCGGACCGCAAGGCCGAGCGACCGATCGCCCATCTGGCGGGCTTCACCGGAATCCTGCAGGTCGACGGCTATGGCGGCTATCGCGTGCTCGCCGACAAGAGCGGCGCAACGCTCGCCTTCTGCTGGGCACACGTGCGCCGGCGCTTCTACGAACTCGCCGCAGCCGGCCCAGCGCCGATCGCCAGCGAGGCGCTCCGGCGCATCGCAGAGCTCTATCGCGTGGAGGACGACATCCGCCGCCAGCCAGCAGACGCCCGTCGTGCTGTGCGCCAGGAAAGGAGCCGGCCGATCCTGGTCGAGTTCGAGCCGTGGCTGCGCGAGAAGCTCGGCCTGATCAGCCAGAAGACCAAGCTCGCCGAGGCAATCCGCTATACGCTGTCACGCTGGGAGGGACTCACCCGCTTCCTCGACGACGGACGCATCGAGATCGACTCTAATACCGTCGAGCGGTCGATCCGCCCGATCGCGCTCAACCGAAAGAACGCCCTCTTCGCCGGATCGGACGGTGGTGCCGAGCACTGGGCCGTCGTCGCCTCGCTCATCGAAACGTGCAAGCTCAATAGAGTCGAGCCACTTGCCTACCTCGCGGACGTGCTCGCCAGGATCGTCAGCGGACATCCCAACAGCCAGATCGACGAACTTCTGCCCTGGGCCTATTCCAACCGCGCCCTCGCACCGAGAGCTTTGCACAGCAAGGTTCAGTGAAAGTACGACGCGATCCTAAGTAAACGGCTATGCCCAAGCAATTTTGAAAGGGCGCAGTTAGTCATTGCTACCTGTGGCTTCGCGGACATCATCCCTGAGAGCGGACATGAACTCGTCTGCCTTCCGCACAGCAAGCCCCGCTGCCATTCGCTGCCCATCGGCCCAGATAGCTTGAAGCGCCGGATCCTTAAAGACATCGGCAGTGTCTGCCTGCTTCAGTATCTGGGCGCTCCGGCTATGGACGATTGCGACAGCGCGCTCAGCGTCCTCCATCCCAAAGTCATTGCCTCTTATCCGACCAAAGGGCTTCTGGTCCGCTTCCGGAAGCTCATGCCCGGTAACCAGGTTGAATGCCTCGTCCAGCCTGTCGGCTACGCACACGTCGCCTCGTTCAATTCTGAGTTTCGTTTCGACTTTCATAGAGCTCTCCTCGTTGTCTGGTCCCATTATACCCTTCGGCACTCATGATGTTGAACGACGCGTTGAGCTTTTTTAGACGCGGGTGCGTTCCAGACGACGCTTACGAACCAGGTGGCGCTGGGCGTGAAGCGGACCAGGCATCCCAGCCCACGCACGGCCATGTGGATCTTGGTGCTCAGGCCGCCACGAGAACGGCCAAGGGCCTGATCTTCAGCCCCCTTTTTGCGCCCGAGGCGTGCTGGTGGGCGCGGATGATGATGGAATTGACGATCAGGCATTCAAAGTCCGGATCATCCGCAATCGCGGCGAAGATGCGCCAGATGCCCTTGTGGCTCCAGCGACTGAACTGCGAAAGACACTGTTCCAATCGCCGAACACCTCAGGCAGGTTGCGCCAAGGCAAGCCCGTTCGCACGATCCACCAAACCGCTTCAACGAACATGCGGTTTCCGCTCCCTGATCATCCCGAAGGATCAGACAGTCCAGAACTCCCATGGCTGCCTCCAAAAGTCAGCCTTGAATTTGATTTCATCACTCTTGGTAATCCCAAGAGTCCACACTTCCTCGGGCGTCGGCTGCTCCAAGGTCCCGGATCTCAACATTGTCGGGCTGACGGAGGACCGCGCGACCTGCCGGATCTCCTCGCAGCGCACACCGGCTGCACCACGTCTGTTCGCGCGACCATGTATGGAGACGCTTCAGCGCAGTTGCTCGGCCGGAAATCCAGAAGATTCAACGCCGTGTTTATGCAACGGGCTCATGATCAGACGCGATAGAGCGTGCGTGGCGCGCCGCTAAGGCTTTCTGCGCCCCGTTCCGTTACCAATATGTGATCGCTGCACCCAATGATGTGTCCTTTCTCGCCGAATAGCATGATGGGCATGTGCAAGGTCATACCCGCCTTGAGAACGTCTTTTACGCCTGGCACCATGTCCATGTTGCCGCGCTCCGACCAGTTAATACCAGTTTGGTAGCCTGCCTTGTTGCGAAAGGCTCGTGGGCGCCCGGATCGCTCGATCACCTTCCGTACAGTTGCATCCACCTCTTCTGCGGTAACTCCTGGCTTGATCACGTCAATCGCTGTATCGAGGGCCTCATTTGACAGGGCGAGCAAAGTTTCGGCCTCAGGATGCCTACCAACCACCGCGGTACGAACAAGCCCAGCAGCATATCCGAACTTCACACCACCTATTTCCGTCACGGCGGGCTCGTTGCTGTTGATCGCGTGGTCCGACGGCAGACCGTGCGCCAGCTTCGTGCGCTCGCCGAACACCAAGGATACTAACCTAAGTTCTTCGCCGCCAGTCTTCTTGACTGCCCCTTGCATGGCGGCCCACGTTTCAGATTCGGTGACACCGTTCCGCAACGTTTCCTGGAACGAGCGCACGGCCACTTCGGTCATGGCCATCGCATTGCGCATCGCGTCGAGTTCCAGCTCGCTTTTTACCGCCGCAACAGATCCGACCAATTCCGTTGCATCGACGACTGTCATCTCAGGAAGTTCCGCCTCAAGTTTATATACATCGGATGGTGTGAGGTTCCAGCAGCGGAGTTCAAGTCCAATCCGCTTGTTTTCCAGCCCATATCGCCGAAGGACATCACCGCATACCTTCGCGAAGTCGCGTTCTTGGGTGTAGGAAACAATTTCGTTAATGCAGCTATACGCCCGGACCGACTCCACCTCATACTCTCGGACGATGTAAGTCGGAGCATGCCCCGGTGCCAAGATCAATGGGAAGGGCCCGAAGTAACTTCCGCCCCCGTAATACCCCGTCAAATATCGAGCGTGCCCTAGAGCGGTTACCAAGAGTGCATCGAGGCCGGCACCCGCCACCACGCCAAGCACCTCCTGCTGACGTCGCTCGTACTCTGCTCTCGGAAAGGGAACACCGGCTAGCGGAATCACTGAAAATGTTTGATCCATATGTCATCTCCATTGGATTTCGCGAGTTGATCTGCTCTCGCGTTCATCTCAAGTCACTACTGATCGTCGCCGGCTTGCCAATGGCACCAGCGCGATCGCACTAATGTGGCCAGCCAAGCGATTCCCCCATCTCGATTTTGCAAACTCCCCGCAATCCGAATTCGTCCACCCACCGCGGTCAAGACAGTCTGCGTAGATCTTGATGACGCCCTTGTACCTGTCATCATGGCGCAATCTGCAAGACGGACCGAACAGCCTTTGCGGTGGCATCGACATCTTCGTCACTAATAAGATAGTGGAGAACCGCGCGAATGACTCCTTCTCGGAGGGTACCCATCCGAACACCCCGCTGGGACAGAGCGTCCAAGAAATTTGGGGTCGACAGACTGACGCCTTCGAGACGGAAAAACACCATGTTAGTCTCGACGAGCGAGAATTCGAGGCGGATGCCGGGAATTGTGCGTATCCCCTCCGCCAGTAACTGGGCGCGTCGGTGATCGTCTTTCAGTCGGTCCACCATACTTTCAAGCGCCACGATACCTGCGCTTGCCATAATGCCCGCTTGGCGGAGGCCGCCTCCGAGAAGCTTCCTGTAACGCCTGACCCGATCAACGAAGGGTCGACTTCCGCACACTATAGAGCCGAATGGTGCGGCAAGTCCTTTGGTCAGGCTGAACATGATCGAGTCAAAGTCCCCGGCTATTTCCGCCGGTCTTTTCTCCGAAGCGATTGCCGCGTTGAAGATTCGGGCGCCGTCCAGATGCAGTGGCAGACTGTGCTCATCCGCAAACGCACGCACCTCCTTGATATAAGACGGAGGCAGTACGCGTCCGCCGCGTTGGCAATGCGGATTTTCCAGCACAATTACACCGGGCGGCGCGCATTGGTAATCGCCTTTGTCGCGGACAGCCAACCGCAGGTTATTAAGCGATAGGCGTCCGTCAAGCTCCGTCAGGACCGGATGCAGGACAAGACCACCGACTACAGAAACACTGCCGGCTTCAAAGTCGTAAAGATCCGAACGATCGCCAAGAATCACCTCTTGACCACGGGGACAATGTGCGAGCAAGGCAGCAAGATTTCCTTGGCATCCGCTCGACATGAATGCGGCATCTTCCTTGCCGAGCATTTCAGCCGCTAACGCTTCGAGGCGATTTAGTGTCGGATCTTCACCGTATCCGGCATCACCAACTTGCGCGTCGAACATCGCCTGCCGCATCTCCATGGTCGGAGGTGTTACGGTATCGCTAAGCAAATCAATCATTCTCCCCTCCAAAAGTAAGTTTGGGAATTTATAGGAGGTAAATACGTCTACTGGCGCTGCAAAATCCGCGCAAAGGATACCCGGATATTAATAGGGTCTACCTCTCTTGCCCTTGGGTCGCTAAATGGTTGGGCGCACTCACTTGACCGACGCTACTGTCGCCCCGCTTAACGTTGTGATGTCATACACAGGTAGGCCTACAGCGCGCCGGATCGCCGGCGCAATAAGGGGGAAGCCGGTGCATTCAAATAGGATCAACGCAATTTCCGGATGCGCAGAGCACAGTCGCTTGATACAGGCGGTGACATCTGCCTCGATGTCGGAAAGATCTGTCGGCGGCGGTGGACGCATCATTTCATTTTTCCAGAATGTCCCATTCTCGATCCCGCCAATCACAATTCTCTCCAGATCCGCCGGATTATCGACTGCAAACAGATCTTTGCTGCAATTCGTCGAGTCAATGGTCAGCACTGCAAGCTTCGCGAGTGGTGGCAGTTGGCGAAGCAACAATGGGATAAGCAGCAGGCTCGACAACGCCACAGGTACATTGACAGACCCCGCCACCGCTGCCTGATGTCGAATGAAGAAGCCGCAATTCGAGCTTATCGCGACAGCGCCTCGCTCGACTAAGCGTCGAGCGGCTACGATGCAGGCTGACTCGAGCGTCGGATCGCCGCGGACGACTCTATCCGCCCAAGCCCCCTCGACAGTTTCAACAATAACGGGGAAGTCGAAGGTAGCTGGATTCAACAAGGAACCCGGCCTTGGCTTTGGCGGCGTGGCGCCGGGCAGAACTCCCCGTTCGAGGTTCAGAATTCCAAGAGATCGTAAAGCCTGCGTTGCCATCCAATTCTCCGAGCAATTTCGTTGCGGTACGGGTGCGATCCCCAACGTCTTTTATTATTTCTGGAGAAATAGGGCTTCGCCGAGGGGGATTTACGCCAAAATGCGTCCCATACTGAAACGACCGCACCAAAAGACGCGTGATTTGATGCCAGCAAGCTAAGACTAAGGCCGCCCCGGTGCGGGCGGGAGCGTTACTTCCAAGCTCCACGCTCGGCAGTTCCGCCGGATGTGTCGCGAGGTCAAGAAACCGCGCACCTATCTCAGCCAGTTTCCCCGACAACGGCCGTAGGAATCGCTGGCAATGCCGAACCCAAGGTCCGCCCGACTGCTCGGCCTCGTCGAACGGCCGTTCGGACGGTTGCCGAAGGACAAGAATAAGCTCTATTCGCTGCACGTGCCGACGTGGTTTGCATCTCGAAAGGCAAAGCCTGCACCCCTTACCAATTCGGCTGCAGGGTCGGAATCGCGGCAACCAACGGGAAGTGCTGGTGCTGACCGCCAGCGCTGGTTCGGGATCGGTGATAATCGCCGGCCGTAAACCCGGGCTGACCGCCACCATGGCCGGGACTGAAACGACAATTGGCCAGCGGAAAACACCATCACATCAAGACGGGCGGCCGACGGGGCCGGAATTTTTCCTTCGGCCATTCTGGCAACGCGATCAACGCGCTGCTGGGGCCGGGGCCACAATCTGCGCCCGATCCTCACGGTTCTGGCCCTCCGGCTTGCTTGGTTCCTGCCCCCAACTCCAGCCGAAAACCGACACGTTCTGGTGGGACTTCAACGAGTAGCCGTTATCAGAACTTCAGAATCAATTGATTTTTGCCAATAAAGTCACGCACTGCTTCACCGCAGCCGTTATCCAGCAACATCGAGACGAAGTCGACCTGCAGGCCTGCAGGAACTCCAGCCGGTTGAGGTGCTGGGACCGGTCGAGCGAACACGATCGGTCCCCTCGTCGACCAGGCATGAACGCGACCCTACGAGATCGCGCGCCGGAGTAGCTGGCCGCAGGGTGCCACCTACCGTGATTGGAAAGGTGTTCAGTCGTTACACCACTTCTGCCTGCGAGGTCGCGCTGTTCAGGCCCATCAGGCGAAGCAGATGGTCGTTGCGGTCGCCGAGCTGATGATCGATCATCACCAGTCGTTTGGCATAGTGCGATCCGGGGTACTCCCAAGTCATGCCGATACCGCCATGCAGCTGAATCGCCTCCTCAGCGATTTTGGTGCCCATGCGTCCGATGAGGTTTTTGGCCATCGACGCGAGGCGAGCCTGATCTGGCGCGCCATAGGATGCAACCGCCGCTATCGTTATCGAACGGCATTGCTCCAGTTCGACGGTCATATCGACAACACGGTGCTGGAGCGCCTGGAAGCTGGAGAGCACACGCCCGAACTGCTTTCGCTGCTTGAGATAGTCGATGGTGAGGTCGATGAGACGTCCCGCCGCGCCGACAGCCTCGGCACAAAGCGCGATGCGGCCAAGATCCAGCGCGTCCCCGATCGCCGATGCACAATTGCAAGAGAGCAATTCCGCTGGCAGATCGTCCATGACGATATCCGCGATCCCGCCGCCATCGACCATCGCCGCAGCAATGAGTGCGGGCTTCTCGACCAGGAAGAGACCGATGCTTCGTTCAATCCGCGCAGCGACCAGCACGTGGTCGGCGCCGGGGGCTCCATAGACAGCCGATTTACGCCCGCGCAGATGCCATGTCTCGCCGACACGATTGGCACTCGCCTCTATACTGTTAAGATCGCAGACGACATGCGGCTCATAAACAGCGAGCGCGACGCGCGCATTACCGGCAATCACCGCCTCGCTCAGGTCGCTGCGCCCGCAGGCGGCGAGCAGCCGTAGACCCAATAAGGCCCCTAACACTGGCTCGGCACAAAGACCTCGCCCCAGTTCCTCGAAGATCACCGCCACGTCCTCGGCGCCGCCGCCAAACCCGCCCTGATCCTCCGGAAGAAAGGCGCCGATCAAGCCTATCTTCACCAGCCCAGACCAAGCCTCGGGCGAATGGTAGGGGACCTCGTAGGCGCAGCCGTTGCGTGTGTCGACATGATAATTGTCAGCCAGATAACGACGCAGCGAACTTGATAGCAACTGATGTTCTACGGAAAGATTGAAGTCCATAGTTTGTTACTCCCGAAACAAATCTTTAGCAACGATGTTACGCTGGATCTCGTTAGAGCCGCCAAAGATCGAGAGCTTACGGTGATTGAAGTAGACGGCTGCGGCGCGCGCGGATTCGGCCGGGATGGTCAACCCTTTTTCCGTTCGATTCTGGGCGAGCGGCGCCGCTTGCGGGCCAAGCGCCGAACGATAGAGGTCCTGCAACGCTTGGCGGATTTGCGTGCCCTTTAACTTCAAAAGCGAGCTTTCCACGCCGCCCGCCGCTCCGTCCCGAGCATCCGCAAGCATCCGCAAATTGGTGATACGCAGCGCTTCCAGATCTACCTCGATTTCGGCCGCCCGCGCGGCGTAGACAGGGTGATCGGCTAGCTTCAGGCCGTCGCGGGCAATCTGCCGCGACAGACTGCGAAAGCGCGCCAGATCCATCGTAGAGAAGCCCACCCCAGCGATATTCGTACGCTCGTGGGTCAACAGGTATTTCGCGATGGTCCAGCCCCGGTTTTCCTCGCCGACCAAGTTAGTGACGGGCACGCGCGCATTGGTGAAGAATACCTGGTTGACTTCATACCCGCCGTCGATGAGCCGGATCGGACGCATCTCGACACCCGGCGTATCGAGATCGACAAGCAGGAAGGTGATGCCTTCCTGCGGCTTGCCTTCGCTCGATGTACGCACAAGGCAAAAAATCCTGTTTGCATATTGACCAAGCGTCGTCCAAGTCTTCTGGCCATCGAGGACATAGTCGTCGCCGTCACGCGCGGCCCTTGTCCTAAGGCTGGCGAGATCCGAGCCGGCGCCTGGTTCGGAGAAGCCTTGGCACCACCAATCGCGACCGTCCAGGATCCGGGGTAGGATGTCTCGCTTTTGTTGCTCAGTCCCAAACTTCATGACCACCGGACCCAGCATATTCAGACCGAACCCTGCTACCCGCGGCGCGCCGTGCATAGCACATTCTTCGTCCATGATATGCCGTTCGACAACCGTCCACCCGGGTCCTCCGTAGGCCTTCGGCCAATTCGCGGCAAGCCAGCCTCTTTCGTTAAGTATTGCCTGCCATCGCTGGAAATCGTACTTCTCAAGTTCTTCGCCGGCCACCACCTTTCGGGAAATATCTGCCGGCAAGCGATCTTTCAAGAATTGGCGCACCTCCTCGCGGAAGGCGCGTTCCTCATCAGTGAATTCAAGATCCATGCTTTTCATCCTTGACGCGGGCCCGAACCGCTGTATTGGTCGTGTCCCTTGAGGTGGTGTAGCTCGGCGGCAGCGAAGCCGCTCGCGAGCGCGCCCTCAACAGCGTCGTAGCGAGCGAGCGGCACAGCGGTGGTCATCGATGTTCTTCCGTTAGGGTCGGGTTGCTGAACACCAACCTGATTCGAAGGAACGATCGATGACCGACGACATGATGAACCTGCGCGCGCTCGTGGAGAAGACCCCCGATGCCGATCTCCTGCGCGACATGATCGGCTTTGCCGCCGAGCGGCTGATGGAGATGGAGGTCGGCGCCGCCACTGGCGCCGGCTATGGCGAGAAGACCCCGCTGCGGACGGCGCAGCGCAACGGCTATCGCGACAGGGATTGGGAGACGCGGGCCGGCACGGTCGAGCTGCGCATCCCCAAGCTCAGGAAGGGCTCCTACTTCCCGAGCTTCCTGGAGCCGCGCCGCATGGCCGAGAAGGCACTCACCGCGGTCATCCAGGAGGCCTACGTGCAGGGCATCTCGACGCGCTCGGTCGACGACCTGGTCAAGGCCATGGGCATGAGCGGTATTTCCAAGAGCCAGGTCAGCCGGCTGTGCGAGGAGATCGACGGCAAGGTGAAGGCCTTCCTCGAGCGGCCGATTGAGGGCGATTGGCCCTACATCTGGATCGATGCCACTACCTGAAGGTGCGCCGCGGCGGCCGCATCGTCTCGGTCGCCGTCATCATCGCCGTCGGCGTCAACGCAGACGGCCGCCGCGAAGTTCTCGGCATGGAGGTCGGCACCTCGGAGGCCGAGCCGATCTGGACGGAGTTCCTGCGCAAGCTGACGCGCCGCGGGCTGCGCGGGGTCAAGCTGGTCGTCTCCGATGCCCATGAGGGTCTGAAGGCCGCCGTGACCAAGGTGCTCTCAGCCACATGGCAGCGCTGCCGGGTCCACTTCATGAGGAACGTGCTGGCGCACGCCGGCAAGAGCGGCCGCCGCGTCGTCTCGGCCTTCATCGCCACCGCCTTTGCCCAGGAGACGCCGGAGGCCGCAAGCACGCAATGGCGCGCCGTCGCCGATCAGATCCGGCCGAAGGTGCCCAAGCTCGCCACCATCATGGACGACGCCGAACCTGACGTGCTGGCCTACATGACCTTCCCCAAGGAGCATCGGGCCAAGCTTCACAGCACGAATCCGATCGAGCGTCTCAACGGCGAGATCAAGCGCCGAACCGACGTGGTCGGCATCTTCCCGAACGACAACGCCATCGTCCGCCTCGTCGGCGCGCTGCTGCTCGAGCAGAACGATGAATGGGCGGTGCAGCGGGCCCGATACATGACCCTTGAGACCATCAGCCAGATGAGCGATGATCCCCTCATCAGCCTGCCAGCCGTGGCGCGCTGATCAACCCGGCTTCCTGCCGGAGAGCGCGGCGACCAGCGCCGTCAGCTACACCACCTCCTGAGACGCGATCGCTGTATTTTCGGGATCCTTCATTGTGTTGACCCTTAACCCTTGCTTTTGCTATCGGCAGCATTGGCGTACGGTGTCGGCAGCCCTGGCGGGCGTTAGTTGCGAATTGTGAAGGCGTTTGCTAATTACTTTTCTTACCGATGAGTACGGTTTTACTGACCGACATCTAATTCCTCCCGAAAGATCTCAATGAGTTTGCTCTTCAAGATCTTTCCAGAAGCGGTCTGTGGGAACGCATCGGTTATGATCAAACGTTTCGGTATCTTGTAAGGCGCCAATCTTTCGCGCATCCAACTGAGCAATTCGGCCTCCGCCGCTTGGCCCTGCATCTTCACGAATGCGACTATCTCTTCGTCGCCATCTCGCTTCAAACCGACTACGGCGCTATATGCAACCAAGTGGTGCTTGTTTAGAACTGCTTCAATCTCCAACGGATACACGTTAAAGCCGGACTTTATGATCATTTCTTTCATCCTACCCACGATGTGGATCGCCCCATCGGCGTCTTGTCTGGCAAGATCGCCGGTGCGCAGGTATCCATCTTCTGTGAGGGCCGCCCTGGTTGCTTCGGGATTGCGATAGTAGCCCTTCATAACGTTCGGGCCTCGGGCCCAAAGCTCGCCCACGCCGTGTTCATTGGGCGCATGGATACATACCTCCACCCCGGGATAAGCTAGCCCCACTGAAGCGTCTCTCCTCGGGCTATCCATCCGTGTACCAGCAATGCCAGGAGAGGCCTCGGTTTGTCCGTAGCCGTTGTGTAATGGGAGCCCAAAAACTAGCTCCACTTGCCGCTTGAGCTCCAGGTCCAACGGTGCACCACCGGCACTCATCCACCGCAGACTATGGGTGACCCGATCGATTCCTAGCTCTTTGAGCCGGCTCAGCAGTGCCGAAAAGACCTGGGGGACCCCAGGAAGGAGCGTTACATCTTTGACAATGTGACGCAGCACTTTGTCGACATCGAAACGAGGCATGGCAATCACAGACGAGCCGCTGGCCAAAGCTGGCAGGAAGACTGAACCAAAACCGGCAATATGCGTTCCCGGGAAAAGCGCCAGTTGCGTATCCTCCGGTGTTATTCTGCGTAACCGAGCAGAATTTTGGCACATAAACAGTAAATTCTCATGAGTAAGCATAACACCTTTGGGCTCGCCGGCAGTTCCACTTGTATATATTAATACGGCGACCTGACCGGGGCCAGTTTCCATTGGTTCCGGGTTTGCCTGCCGCAAAGGGGAAAGCAATAGATCTCCGCAAGCCAACCGCCCCAATGACCGCGTCCCCATTCGACCGGCGTGATTGCGCGCGTCTAGGGACGCCTCCGGCGTGAAGACAACACACCGGATTTCCGCGGTTTCTGAGAGACGTTGAACCTCCGGCTCAGTCAGGCGGGCATTCACAAGTAATGCCCACGCATCTAGTCGGCTCAATGCTAACACCGCAACTAGAAATGTTACAGAATTCTCGCTGATGACCATTACACGATCACCCGCCCGAATACCGTAGTCAGCCAACTTAGCTGAAACTTCGGCGACAAGCGCTGTCAACTTCCCATAGGTGTATGGCGTGCCATCGTGGTCGTATATCGCTGCACGTTCTGACTTACCAATCGAAAGAAGTTCGTGGATTCTGTTCAAGGTACTTGCCTCATCTCAACGGTGCTGCGCGAATCTCAGCTTCGATAATTGGAACGCAAATCTTCCGTCATCGATCACGATAACCAACTTGAGCGTTGAGGAGGTGCTCGTGGCGCGATCACAACACCGGCCCGAACTGCTCGCAAGAAGATCGCCGCATATTCGATCGAGCTTAAGACCCCCACTGCAATAGGATAGGTGAGCCGCCGCTCCCCCGTGAACGAGAGCCACTTGGTCCGGCCGGGCCTGGGCTTGCATGCCGATCGGTGGCGGCATGATACTGAAGGGTTGGACAAAGAGGTCGGCTACCTCCCGACAAAGACTTAGCCAGTACCCAAGCGACTCCAAAGTGGCAAGTCGCCCTCACAAATCGGCCTGAGTGCCGATTAGCTAAGCCGCCCGGTTCTCGCGGTGAGTTGCACATTGGCGTTGTGGGTCAATCTTGTGTTAAAACAGTGATTGCCTGGCTGGAGAGCACACCGCCATTGCCCTGGGCAATCGCGGTGCGCGCGTCGGTTACCTGGCGGTCACCGCACTCGCCGCGCAATTGGCGCACCGCCTCGACGATGGTGAAGAGCCCGTACATGCCTGGATGCACACACGAAAGGCCGCCGCCATTGGTGTTCACCGGCAGGCTGCCCCCTGGAGCGATCGCTCCACCAGCCACGAAGCGCCCCCCTTCGCCCTTGGGGCAAAAGCCGAGATCCTCCAGGAACAGGATCGTGTTGATGGTGAAGGCGTCATAGAGTTCCACGACGTCAATCTCGCGTGGGCTCAAGCCAGCCTGCGCGAGGGCGCGTGGACCGCATTCGGCCAGCGCAGTCGTCAACAGGTCCGGCATCGCCGATATGTGCGAGTGTGTGGTCATGCTGGCGGCTCCCCGGACCCAGACAGGGACCTTGGGGCGATCGCGGGCGCGGTCGGCGCGTGTCATGACCACGGCCGCCGCGCCGTCGGTGACGAGACAGCAATCAAGCTTGGCGAAGGGGTCACTGATCATACGCGATCCGAGGTACTCGTCCATCGTCAAAGGATCACGCATGGCCGCAGCCGGATTGAGCTGCGCCCACGCCCGCGCCGCGATGGCGACCTCCCCCAGTTGTTCCTTTGTGGTGCCGAACTCGTGCATATGGCGAGCGGCGGCCATCGCATACGCCGAGATTGGCATGAGCGGACCGTAGGGCGCCTCATACGGGAAGGGCTGCGAAGTCTTGGCGAGCTTGCCAGTAGTCGAGCCCTGATTGCTGCCATAGGCGATCAGGGCGCAATCGATCAGCCCAGCATCAAGCAGCCAAGCCGCACGTTCGACGTAGCTCTCAAAGACATTTCCTCCAGTGCGGCTGTTGTCGGCGACTTTAGGCTGAATGCCGCAGTATTGAGCGAAGGTCGTGCCGCCGCCGAAGGTGTCAGTCGAGGTGGTGACGAAAACGCCATCCACGTCGGCAAAGCTCAGACCTGCCTCAGCCAGAGCATCGCGCGCCGCGATGGCCGCCATGTCATAGGGCGTGTAGCCTGGGCAGTGGCCCTCACCGAACGTCGCCGCGCCGACGATCGCGGTCCGTGCAGTAGGAAAGGCGCTCATCAGGCTTTCTCCTGCTGAGGGGCGAAAACCACCAGGTGCCCCTCTTCGTGCGGAACGATCCGGGCCTCGACGGCCATACCGATCCGAACGGAATGGGCATCGATGCCTTCGACGCGGCTCATCATGCGGACGCCTTCTTCCAAATCTATAAGCGCGACATTGACGTCGGATTCGGGCGGGCGCTTGCGAACCACAGTCGTGGAATAGACGACACCACGCCCGCTGGCCCCAACCCATTCCAACTCTTCGCCGGTGACCGGTGCGACGGCACGAGGGAAAAAGACCATCTTACCGGTGCTTACACCCCGCTGGATCATGAAGCGGCCGGCCGCAAGGTGGTTCTGGTACTCTATGTCCGGTCCAGCCATTACACCTGACTTCATGTCGTTCATCATTTGATTTGACGCTCCGCTGCTGAGACTGAAACCGGGTTACGGCCAATAGTGTTCCTGGAAGCCTTGCCGGCGCTCAGCTCGTGTGCACCTCATCAGCCTGTCATCCTAGAAGACGAGGACATCGGATGCTGCAAAGCGCAGTCTGACGGGTTGTCCGGGCATGACTGCCGGTGTCCTGCCGACGTTCTTGTGGATCACCAGCAAGCGATTTTCGTTCGGCAGTTCGACGACGACGTGCACATCCGAACCAAGGGGGGCAACGTCGAGTACGGTACCGGCCAGAACATTCTGGCTTGGATCCTCACGAACGTCGCTGGATCCATCATCCAGGAGCTCGATGTGCTCGGGTCTCACACAAAGATCGGCACCAGCACGCTTGTCCGACTGATCCTGGCTGGTGCGGATCTCAATGTCATCGCTTGCGACATAAGTGCTGAAGCCCCCTCGCGATTGGCCACGTCTTGTTCCATGGAACCAGTTGGATCTGCCCACGAACTCTGCCACGAACTTATCCGCTGGGGCCTTATAGATCTCGGTCGGCGAGCCGCGCTGGATCATCCTGCCGGCGTGCATGACAACGACTTCATCGCCCAGGCTGAGGGCTTCCTCCTGATCGTGGGTAACCACGATAGTGGTTGCGCCGACCGATCTGAGGATCTCCTTGAGCTCAATGCGCAACTCCAGCCGAAGCTTTGCGTCCAGTGCCGACAAGGGCTCGTCCAGCAGAACGATTTGGGGGTCAGTTGCAAGCGCCCGTGCCAGCGCGACACGCTGTTGTTGCCCACCGCTCAGCTGACCGGGATATCTGGCATCCATCCCCACCATGCGCACGAGCGACAGCATCTGTTGGACACGAGAAGGTATCGCCGAAGCCGGCGTGCCGCGGTAGCGCATGCCGTAGGCAACGTTCTGGGCGATCGTCATATGGGGGAAGAGCGCGTAGTCCTGAAACAGAAGTCCGACATTGCGTTCAAAGGGTTTCAAATGGCCAACGTCCTTGCCTGCGATCTCCACGGTTCCGCTGTTCGGCGAGGTAAAACCGGCAATGATGCGGAGCGTCGTTGTTTTGCCGCAGCCGCTCGGCCCCAGAAGAGAAAGCACCTTCCCTTTTTCTATCTCCAGACAGACGTCATCAACGGCGACGAATTCGCCATATTTCTTGGTAACGTTTTTCAGTTCGAGAACATTCATCCGGTCAAGCCCCATAGACGCCGTGGCCAATGGCCCGCTCGAGACCGAGCACGCGATCAAACACGAACAAAATAACGGCAGTCAGCCCCATCAGGAAGACGGCGGCGGCGGCGAGTGTGAGATCGAAATTCGACCTCATCAGACTCACGAGAGCGACGGGAAACGGATAGGTGTTGAAGTCACTCAAAAAGAGGCTGATTGTCAAATCATCCATCGAGAACGCAAAGGCAAAGATTGCGCCGGCCGCAATGCTGTTCCTGGCCAGTGGCAAGGAGACCGTGAAGAACGCTTGGCGCTCATTTGCGCCGAGGGTCAGCGCTGCCTCGCGCAGGGTAGCGCTTATGCCGGTCAGCCCGATCAATGTCATTCTGATCGTAAAGGGAATTGTGATGATGAGGTGCCCGGCGAGCAGCTTCAGAAAGGTCGGCACCATGTTCACTGTCGAAAACACCATCAGCAAGGCAAACCCAATGATAACTCCTGGCAGCACCAAGGGCGACAGGAACGCCGTTGTGACAGGATCCCGCCATTGCGCAGACATGCGACTGATCGCCAGCGCGGCCAAGGCACCAATCACGGTCGCGACAGCGGTCGTCGCAGTCGCGAGCAACAGGCTGGTATAAAATCCCGACCAAAGATAGCCGTTGTTGACAAACTGACTGAACCATTTTGTCGACAGGCCGGGAGGCGGGAACGGGCCCAGGTAGTCACGCGAATCAAACGACATTATTATGGTCATGATCACGGGAAGCGCTAGAAACACTGCGGTCAGCGCGATTAACAGTTTCAGCAGTTTCGCAAAACCGGCGTCGACATTTCGTTTGCTAAACATGCCTTACGTCCTGTCAAGTAGCGTCGTGAGCCTGGATAAGATGAAAATCATCAGTAAGGACAGCACTATCATGACAATTGAAATTGCTGCGCCGCTGGAATAGTTCGCGACCTCGCTGAAGCGGCTGTAAATTAGGTTTGAAATGAACAGCACACGCCCGCGCCCGAGGATCCAGGGTATGGCGAAGGCGCTTACGCCGAGCGTCATTGAAACCAGGAACGCAGAGACCAGCCCCTTTATGCACAAGGGGATCGTCACTGTAAGATGAGATGCCAATGCCGATGCGCCAAGAGACTGGGCCGCCTCGGTCAAGCGGGGGTTGAGATTCAGTATCGCGCCAATCACGATCAGGATCGACATGGGTATTTCGTAGTGAAGCAGTCCGATGATGATAACGAAGTTTATATACGGTCCGCCATTCATATTCACGCCGAAGAAGGCCATGATCGGGGCAAGTATCCCGACGGAGCCAAAGGTTAGCTGAATCGCATAGATTCGAACCAGAGAGCTTAAGAACATCAGCCCCACGAGAGCGGAAATCCAGATTTTTCGGATCCCCGCGGATGCATTCCTCGCGATGTAGTACGCGATCGGAAAGGCAATGATAATGGCGATAACGGATGCAATGAACGCCAGGACATAGGTTTGCAGGAAGTACCGGCCGTAGACCGGGACGAAGAGCTCCGTGTAGTTCTCGGTGGTAAGCGGAGCCCCCGCTACGGCCCCAATTCGACCTGGGGTGAATGTCCGAAAGCTCTCTTCAACCACAGTTAGCAGTGGAAGCACAAGGAAGAGGACAAATACCGCTGCCGCCGGGAGCAGCAGCAGCATCTGGGATCGTGTACGATTCATTCAATCTCTCCAGCCAACGACTTGGGGCCCGGCGCAAGATCGGAACGGTCCACGGCTAAAGGAGAGGCGCGATCTCCTGTTCCCAACGCTTCATCCAGGCATCGCTCTGCTTGGACAGATAAGGCCAGTCGGGAATATAGGCGTACTTGTCCATTTCTTCGTTATTGAACGCCAGGGGCTTGGCATCCTCGGATAGCTCCGCCTTCACATTGGCAGGGATGGCTCCGATGAGCCGATTGAATTCGCCGTCACTTTCCGGACTGATGGCAAAGTTCGCGAATTTGAATGCGGCGTCCGTGTTCCCGCCTTTCAGGACGCACCATCCCTCCTGATAGAAGAAGGTCACGAAGCCGGTCGCCTTTGGGTCCATCTTGTTGAGATACCGGGTATGGAAGTTCTTGACCAGATCGTGCCCCCCGCCATTGCCCTGGAAGCTGATGCTGGTTTCGCCGGAAGTAATGGAATTCCTGATCTCGACGTCGGAGTTGGCGACGCGACCGATATTTCCACTGCGCGCCAGCTTTTTCATGAAATCCCAGGCAGGCTCCATGTTCTTCTCGTCGCCGCCCTTGTACAGCGCCATCGAGACCATCTGGAGATTGGAGGTCAGTGTCGGAATCGGGAAACAAATCTTGCCCTTGAGCCTTGGGTCCAAAAAGTCGTCGATCTTCGTGATCGGGAAAGGGGTGGTGTCTTCACGATAAAACCATAAGGTCGACGACAAGGTGCGAGGGATGTTTATGACATTCCCGGCGCTGTCCTTGACCAGAAGCTTTTTCGGAATATCCGCAATATTAGGAACTTTTTCCGCCGTAACCGGCTCCGCCCAACCCTCACTGGCGATAACTTGCCACGTCACATCCCAGCCGGTCAGAAGATCTATGCCGGGGTGCGGCCACATCGCCTTGATCTTGGGCAGAATCGCCGCAGCGCCACCAGTGTGCAGCTGCCAGTTGATGTTCACAAAAGATTGCTTCGCCGCGATCTTCTTGATCGATTCAAAGTAATCCCCACCCCATTCAACCGCAGTGATCGTTTCAGCTGCACGCGCACTGGGAATTTGGAGGTTCCTGATTCCGGCGCCAAAGGCTGCAGCCGACGCTGCCGTTTTAAAAATGCCGCGACGTGAAAGCGTGATCATGGTCTATGTTCCCCTATTTATTGTTGTTGCAGAGCGCCGCAAAATCGCGGCCCCGCTCAAGTTCAAGCGGCGGCCGCAAACGCGAGCCGGCATAAAGTAGTGATGTCGTACACGGGGAGACCCGTCTCGCGTCGAATCGCGGGGGCAATCAGCGGGAATGCCGTGCATTCAAACACTAACGCGGCTATCTCCGGATGTTCGGCAAGAAGACGCGCAACACACGTGGAGACTTCCGCCTGGATATCGGCGATATCAGTGGGCGGCGGTGGGCGCTGCATTTCGTTTCTCCACAACGTTCCACCTTCGATCCCTCCTATGATTACGCGCCGCCGTTGCAAGGAATCATCAATCCCAAGCAAATCGTCTTGTAGACAGGTGGCGTCAGCCGCTATTACTGCGACTTTGGCAGAGCTTGGCAATTGGCGAAGCAGCGAGGGCAGCACAACAAGGCTCGATACCACTACGGGCACACGAACTGCCGCAGCCACGGCGGCTTGGTGCCTAATAGAGTAGCCGCAATTTGCCGTGATTGCTACAGCGCCGCGCTCAACTAGGCGCTGCGCAGCAGCCACATACGCTGACTCAAGGCTCGGGTCGCCACGTATCACGTTGTCGGCCCACGCGCCAGCTACGGTTTCTGCGATTAGGGGCAAGTCTAGGCAACGTCGGAAGGTGCCGATGGCCTCCTCTGCAGAAGAGTCCCCGGCTTTCGCACCTCTTTCGAGATTCAGTACACCGAGTGAGCGCGCCGTTTGCGATGACATTGAACATACTCTCGATTTTGGGCAAATGGAGACTTTCGTGTACTCCACTCACCAGTTATTTTACGACATTATGGACCACACGATGACAATGGCTGCGCCAAAACAGGGTCCCTTCTGAAACAGATCCGGCATTGGCTGACCACAAATGAAACGCCAGCCCGTTCTCACTGCCCCTACTGCAACCCTCGGGGCCGATTCACTTAGGGCGTGCCTTCGTCTCAAACCATCGCGCTTGCACGTACAATTGTTTAGCTGCGACTGCGGGTTTGCGGCATTCATCGTGGCAAGCGTTCGATGAGATCGCCACGTGTGGCAAGGAAATGTTCGAAAACCGTTGACACTAGGTCTGTGTCCGCGGTCGTCATCGGCGTCGACAGGCAAGCGCCCGCCCCATTCGGTATGATGATGCCGTGCTCGGCGAACGTTCGAGTGAGTTCTAGCATGGCGTGCGCCTCCGGCCCCATCAGAACGGCTTCGCGGGTTTCCCGCGGAAGGACTGCCTTCGGATGGATCCGGAAGAGAGACGCGGCCCCCGAGATGGAGAAGGGAGCTCCATGTCGTGCGACCGCAGCGTCCAATTGACTGCGAAGCCTGTCGCCGAGCGACTCCAGATGAGCGAACGCCGCATGGTCAAGAGCCTGCATCGATGCGAAGCCGGCAACCATTGACAGAGGATTGGCCGAGAAAGTTCCGCCCTGGGGAACGCCTGGCTTGCCCTCTGAGGCGTCGAAGACACGCATCACGTCGCGCCGACCGGCGATGGCGCCGATCGGCAGCCCCCCACCGATGATCTTGCCGAAGGTGAAGAGATCTGGCTTCAGGCCGTACCGGGCTGACGCTCCTTCGTAGCCCTGTCGAAAATTCAGCACCTCATCGCCGATGATCAGGATTCCATGCTTCCTGGCGACCTGCTGAACCGCCGCGACGAACTCCGGTGTCGGGGGGATGAGGCCAGCTCTGCCGGGCATCGGATCGATCACGATGGCTGCCAACCTGGAAGCATTAGCCTCAATTAGCTGCTCGGCCAGTACAGCATCGTTGAAGCGGAGCGTGATGACCTCGCTTAGTACCGAGTCGGGCATGCCGCGGTAGGATGGAACGGCGGCAGGAGCTTCGGGGGCACCCCAATTTGCGGGCCCGCTTGCCTGGCTCACTTCTACCCAGTCATAAGTTCCATGATAGGCGCCTTCGATCTTGGCGATCGCCGAGCGACCGGTGAAGGCGCGCGCCGCCTTCACCGCGAACATCACGGCTTCTGTCCCAGTATTGACGAAGCGGATTGTCTCAACGCCAGGAACGCGCTCACAGATCAACTCGGCCAAGTCGATTTCTGCCAAGGTTGGATTAGCGAAGCAGGTGCCCGACTGGAGCTGGCGTATCACCGCCTCCACGACCGGGGGGAATCCATGGCCATGGATGAGCACTGTGAAGTTGCCGTTTAAGTCGAGAAAGCGGCGCCCATCCAGATCGATGAGATAGGCCCCTTCGCCCCGCCCCATGTAGCGTGGAATCGGGTCCCGCTCGATCGTGACCCGCGTCGTACCGTCAGGGAACACCCCGCGCGCACGCGCGAATGCCTCTCGTGAGTGGTGACCTACAGAGTTGTGGCCTTCGGCAATTGGCGATGTTGGCATGCTGTTCGAAGTCCTTTGTTTGATCCTGGACATTATCCCGGTCTTTAATCCCGTCCGTAGTCGATGCGCTTTCGTTGGAGCAGCTATCTGGGTGTCAAAGGCGTGGGCGATTGCTCGCCCATGGCTGCAGACGTTCGAATGCGGCCGAGGCCTGCAGCACGCCAAGATCGTCGAAGCGTTTGCCGACAATCTGCAGACCGACCGGCAGCCCATCAGAGGTGAAGCCGCATGGCACGCTTGCGGCTGGGTTCCAAGACATGTTGAACGGGTGCGAGAACTCAGCCCACATTAGCCAATCCCAAGGATGTGTCGGCCAATGGTCGGGCATCAACTTTTCGGCCGGAAAAGCGGCGACCGATACGGACGGCGTCAACAAAAAGTCCCAATCTTGAAACCAGCGGTGGATGTTTGCGACGTAAGCCATCTTCCGCTCGCGCATTTCTAGGTAACGCGCAACGGAGATGTTCTGCCCTTGCTTGATGCAGGCGACGAGCCCGGGGTCCATCTCCGCCTCCCATTTCGGCAAGTGTCGTGCATGACGGCTCATATGGGCAGACCAGAAGAAGCGTATCAGCTCCGGTCCGTCCTTCGCCCAAGAAGTGGACACCTCCTCGACGACGGCGCCAAGTTCCGCAAAACGTGCTGCCGCGGTCCTCACCAGCTTTGCGACTTGCGGGTCAACGCGAGCAATGCCAAGATCTGGGCTGTACGCGATCCGCCTTCCTTTTACCCCGTAGTCCAGTCGGGCGAGATAGTTGGCGGGCCCCGCCTCAAGCGAGGTGTAGTCGAGGAAATGCGGCCCCGCCATGACGTCGAGCATTAACGCGCTGTCGGCAACAGTGCGTGTCATCGGCCCAATATGGGCCGTCAAGTCGCCCACGCCAACCGGATAGTACGGCACGCGCCCGAAGCTCGGCTTCAGTCCGAACACACCACAGAAATGCGCAGGCATACGAATCGATCCCGCCCCATCACCTCCCTGATGCAGCGGGCCATAGCCTGCGGCTGCCGCGGCGCCGGCGCCGGCCGAGGACGCACCAGCGTTATAGCCAAGCTTCCAAGGGTTGCTGGTGATGCCTGTGAGGGGGCTGCGTGAGATACCGCTCCAGCCGAACTCTGACACGGTCGTCTTGCCTAGGACAATCGCCCCCTCGTCCTGCAGGCGCGACACGAATGGGGAATCCTCGATCGAACGATCGCCGACAAAGATCTTGCTGCCGCGCTGTGCCGGCATGTCCTTAACCGCCACAAAGTCTTTGATGGTGACGGGCACGCCACACAACCGGCCAATTCGCCCGCCGCTCGCCAGCACCGCTTCCGCTTTTTTCGCCCTATCCATCGCCCGACCCGCATCGAGATAAGCGAAGGCGTTCACCTTTGGCTCCAGCTCCGCAATACGGGCGAGCAGGACACCCATGTACTCGACCGGCGAAACCTTTTTGGTGCGGATCAGCTCAGCCAGCTCGATGGCTGGCATAAAGCCTGCGGTGGCAGAGTCCATGCGGCAGGTCTTCCTCTCTGAATTATGCGGATTTCTGGCTGTCGCGGTAGATGAAGGCGGTGCGGCCGGGATATCGCGCCGCGCTGCGGGCCAGGTAATTGCCGAGTGAGAAGCATTGGATCGGCGCGTCCCAACGAATGGCGGGCGGATAGGACTTCATCCACGGGTAAGAACGTTCGACTGCTACAGATCCGACGGTGCTCATGCGCTGCTCGACTTTGTGAAGACTCTTCTGCTCTCGCACGATGGTGCGAACGCGTTCAGCCCGCAGTTTGATTCCTGCCGCGCGAAATGGCAGCCGCAATGCCCTGCTCGCGCATGCGACGGTACTCGTCGCTTACGTGCGAGAGCTGGTGCGTATCGAAATGGCTCTGGAGCGCATTCCTGAAGCCCCTGCATATCGGCCGTCCGGTTGAGTGAGCGCTTGGTCAGCATCGTGGCAAAAGGCGGGGCAGCGGCTATCTTTTCGGCAAGCTCCGTCGTGGCAGCTTCGAGTTCAGCACGTTGCACGACGCGGTTTACCATGCCGACCCGTTGCGCCTCCTCCGCGCTCATGCGGCGGCCGGTAAAAAGGAACTCCTTTGCGGTCCGCAAACCCATGACCCAAGGATGACACAACACTTCGACGGCGGCGCTGGCCAGCGTGTTACAGACTGGATCGGCGAAGAAAGCATCGTCAGAGGCCACGATCATGTCGCACATGTTGGCAACCATGAAACCACCAGCGACACAAGCTCCCTGCACGCTGGCAATCGTAGGCTTGGGACAATCCCAGATTCGCATTGCGTAGCCGAGATAACGGCGCTCTTCGTACGCGAAGCGCTCTTCAACAGTAAATTCTGCACGCTTGGCCTGTGCCTCCTTGAGATCGTGGCCAGCTGAAAAGTGATCGCCTTTGCCACCGACCACGATCACGCGCACGTCCTCAGCATCGATCGCTGACTGCAAAGCATGATCAAGCTCGTCAAGAAGCTGCATGCTTTCGGCGTTGCGTGCACCGGGACGGTCGTGAAAGAGCCAGGCCACGTTACCGCGGCGTTCCACGGCGATCTGAGTGTATTCCATAGGTCCGTCACTTTTTGCGATGAGTTGCGAGCTTGGCCTGGTTCAATTTTCCGATATTGAACCACGCGATGATTCATTATGCAAGTGGACCATATGGTTCATGTGGTCTCTTGTGAGGAGACCGTCATGCTCCGTCACCTTTTTGCGAACTGAAGACGCGCCATCTTAAACAGCCAAAGACACGGGGAAGCTGGGCGACTCTGGACCCACCGCTTCAACAGTCATTTTGCCGCTACAAGGCAAAAGCCAATCGACAGGAAGGAATTCAGTGCTCCATCGCTTCGATGCGACGCTCGCCATCCGACGTGGCCACGGAGCTTGCAACTTTTTTGGACACAGAATTGAAAGTGCCGGTCGCACGACCAGAAAACGGAATAGCATTGAAGGCTTCAAAGTCAGCACCGCAGAGGCAGCGTTCGGCTCATTCGAGGGTCAAGCCAATACGCACTCAAGCCCCTCGCCTGGGTATCTTCGATCGCGTCTGCATCGAGAACGGCATCATGCACAAGCTGACTGAACTATCATCCCTGGACAATGGCAGGCAGAGCGCATCAACAACACCATCATGGACGCGACGGTCATGGCCTTCCACTACCCCGACCGGGAAGGCCTCAAGGCCGCCCATGTCCTCACCTTCGTCGCCGCCTTCAATTTCGCTAAGCATCTGAGGCGCTGAGATGGAAATACCCTTCGAGGCAATCTGCCATCACTCGGCGGAAGACCCGTTAAGCTTTAAGATCGATCCGCGTTACCTCATACGGGACCAACACCTAGTCTAGAGCGTAGAGTTCCTGCGACGAAATAGACGATCCCCAATATTGTAAGTGGAATAGGCACCATGAAGTGCCGACGGACTTATTGCATGAGAGCAGCTTACGGAAACTACACAATGATCCGAGGCTCAAACTTGACCCGATCGAGCGCGATCATGCTTCGGAATTTTCGGACATTGGGGTTGGTATAGAGTTTTGTCTTGACGAAGATATCGAAGGCCTCGACGTCCTCGACGGCCACAATCAGGACGAAATCGGCGTCCCCCGTAACCATATAGCACTGGGTAACCTCCTTAGCCACGCGCATCGCACGCTTGAAATCGTCGACGAGGTCCAGTCGTTCTCGGTCGAGCTCTACCGTGACAACGACGGTAAGTGATTTGCCAACAGCATTCGGATCAACCAGTGAGATGTCCGCAATGATCACGCCATCCGAGCGCAGCTTGTTTACCCGACGCATGCACGACGCGGCTGATGAACCGGCGAGGTCTGCGAGCTCGGCAAAAGAGAGCCGATTGTTCTTTTGTAGTGCCGCGAGGATCCTTCGATCTAGGTCATCCATTGAACGATTCCAACCATGCTTGGAGTGTTCAGTATCACCTGGTTTTGAGAAACAATTATAGCAATTCGCTATCCTGATGAAATAAATAAAGCACTATTGGCATACAAATGATCAAAAGTGCATCGGCTATACGCGTGCGGTAGGCTCCGTCCGGCCGGTATGCGAAGCGGGAAAACTGAAAAGGATGCCATTCGGCTTTCGCGCTGACAGATCCGGCGTGCGGCTTTCCCGCCCGGCTCTTCTCAAGAGTAACCCGCAGCATATCCGTGCTTGTGCCCAAGTTCGAGCGATGCGCGGGGCTGGCGGGGGAAGCGCGCCGTCGGGTCTCGAACGCTGACCAGCCCATGCGCCGGCTCTTCTCTCTGCGCCGTCTCAGACACGCTAGCAATATCCGGCGCATTTGCCGATTGAATCCGGTGAGCGCCGGGTAGTTGTGCGGCCTGCCGCAGTAGCCGTAATGTCCACGCAGAATGGCGGCGTAGTCAGCGGTCGCCTGCCACTTTTGTCACCGAAAGACGTGTTGGGAGTACGTCATGCTAGGCTGATGATTGCTTGTGGAAGAAAGTTGTGAATCGGCGTGCAATATTGACCCCATAAGCCGGGGAGTGCGCCCCTCACGAGTTGCCAATCTTCCCGAACCTGGCGAAGAACGTGACACCCGACGGCCCGAACCAGCTCTGGGTGAGCGACATAACCTACGTGACGATTGCGGCGGGCTTCGTCTACGTCGCAGTCATTTTGGATGCCTGGTCACGCAAGGTCGTTGGTTACGCCATCGGCCGGTCGATCGACGCGCGCTTGACCGTTGCAGCATTGAAGGCGGCAATCGAACGACGAAAGCCACCGCCGGGCTGCGTCCATCACTCGGACCGAGGGTCGCAATATGCCGCACTTGTCTACCGCAATCTTCTCGCCAAGCACGATCTTGTTGGATCGATGGGCCGGCGCGGCAATCCCTACGATAATGCGAAAGCGGAAAACTTCATGAAAACGATGAAGGTCGAAGCCGTCTATCCGATGGCCTACGAAACTTCGCCGATGTCGCTGAGGACCTTCCCCGCTTCATCGATGAGGTTTACAACACCCGCCGATTGCACTCAGCGCTCGGCTATCTCAGCCCGCAACGTTCGAGGACCAACACGCCCGGCAGATGGTCAAAACTGCGGCCTGATCTGTCCGGCCCGAGGGGCGCACTCCACACTGGGTGCGGCGACCAGATTGCTCCTAAGCTGCGAACCAAAATTTCGGCTTTCGGGAAATCCAGGGCCGTTCAGCCTCTATAGCGGTTGCCAGCTTAAGAACCGTGGCGTCATCTCCCCATTTACCCACGATTTGAATGGCAACTGGCAACCCATTGTCATCAAAGCCTGCGGGGACCGAGCACGCTGGTTGTCCAGTGACATTGAAAAGTGACGCGAACCATGACACCTGTTTCCTATTCTCGATGCCATAAGCTCCCAGTTCAGTTCTCTCTTGCGTATTCTGACCGATCGCCGGCGGAGGCCGGACCGACATAGGAGTAATAATCACATCGTATGGTGCCATCATCAGCTCAACGCGGCGGGTCGTCTGTCGAAGACTCTCAACGGCATCCGCGTACTCTACACCCGTTATCGCGGCGCCTGCTCGTGCCGAGTCGAACATCACCCTCGTAAAATCCTGTCCGCATGGCTCTGCGCCCTTCATTGCGCGCGCATTGCGGAAAATGCGATAGTGGTCGACCCGGAAAATAGTACCCGTATTCGCCAGCGCTTTCACGTAATCATACTCGCCCAATGAAAGTTCCTCGACACAATGTCCCATAGACTCACACAACGTGGCAATTGATTGCACCGCCAGAACACCCGGAGCGTAGGTCGCCTCTTCAATGTGACTGTTCACCGTGAACCCGATCCTCAACGGCTCAGGTCGAAGCTCAATCGCCGACATGAAGGTTGCGCCCGGCGCAGGTGGTCGATCACGGTCACCTGGGATATTACCCTGCATGAGATCGAGATAGGCAGCCTGATCTCGGACGGTACGAGAAACACATCCCTCCGTAGCCAAACCCCCGACGACATCTAAAACGTCGGGTCCCCAAGGGATTCGGCCGCGGGAGGGCTTGTGCCCCACCAAACCGCAGTAAGCAGCCGGAATCCGGATGGACCCTCCAGCGTCGCTGGCGTTAGCGAGTGGCACAACGCCAGCTGCAACTGCGGCGGCACCTCCGCCGGTCGATCCACCCGGTGTGTGTTCCAGTGACCATGGGTTAAGTGTGGCCCCGTGGAGCGGGGTTTCCGTAGTAATTCCTGCGGCAAATTCCGGTGTCGTTGACTTGGCGTACATGACTAAGCCACCATCCCGAGCACGGCGGGAAGTTTCGGAATCTGAAGGAGACATGTAATTTCGGTATAGGTAAGATCCGTTTGTGGTGACAGTATCACGCCAGCTGGTAAAGCTATCTTTCAGGAGGTAGGGAACACCGCTCAGAGGACTGCCCGGCAGGGATTGCCGGGCAGTCTTTCGTCCCTCGCCATAGCAGCGCACAGCAACGAAATTCAACGCTTCATTAGCCTGTTCCGTAAGCGCGATTGCGGTTTCCAAAACCTCGGTGGCACTCACCTCTCTTTTATGGATTGCGTCCGCTAACCCGACGCCATCCAGATCGCTATATCCTGACAACATTCTTCAACCCCTTCCAAAGCGTCCTTACTCGGGACTGCGCTGACTATAGGTTCGAGGGGCGGAGTGAAGCCATCGCGCCCACCTGCCAATTCGTGAAGACTCCGCCACCCCTATCAAACCGGATCTGGGGCACAACACACTGCTGGATATTTGACGCACGTTTTGGATCGAACCCCAGCGGTAAACCTACGTCTGAGTATGTCAAAAAGATTGGGATGCGCATGCGCCATTGCCGGCGCCAATGCCAAAAAAGTTCTACAATTCTAAATTCCGCAACCCACTTTTTCCCACACGAAAACCCCTTTGTCGAACGGGTGTATACGTGACCATATTGATGGCCGACATAATTTTGAAGGTAACAGCTAATGAGTGCACTAATTCGGCGTTTTTGGTATGTATGTGCGGGAGGTTGCGTTGAACGGTGGCCTATAGGCGGTGGAAATATGCGACGCAGACAGAGCAGGGCCAGTTGGATCATTATCCGTGTGCCAGCAAGGCGGCTACCTGCGATCTGGCGCGAAAGCAGGAGGCTGAACTTGCTCTACCGCGTCTCCGGGCCACATGACGACGCCCGGCGCGCTAGACGAAAAGTTCAGGACGCCGTGCCGCCGACCCGAGGTTCACCGCCGGAGGCCCGATAAGGGCTGGTTTGGCGCTGCAGTGTTCGCTGTTTTTTGCAAGCTTCTGGTCGTCGGGCCGGGTCGCGTGCCACTCTTTGAGCGGGCTCATTTTGTGATCCTTCACGGCGCGCAGCGCCGCCGCCTCACCGCGAAGACTGCGCTTGCCGGCCACAACCCGCGGCTCATCCTCTACCGAGATGTTGATCGCGCCATCCTGCAACTGGACCTTCACGTGCGGGAATCTATGCCCGCGACAAGGTTGAGCTCGACCGCAAGCTGATGGCGCAACGGATGGGCAAGCTGGGTTCGAGCTGGAGATTCTCGCCGACTACCTCTTTGATGAGATCAAGAAAGGAGAGCGGATCATCGCCGACGAGACCACTTTGCCGACGCTGGCGCCGGGATCCGGATCGACAAAGATAGCCTGGCTCTGAGCTTACGCCAGGGATGATCATCCCTTTGGCAGCAGGTCCGCCGATGGTGGCCTATCGCTTCGAGGATAGCCGGGCTGATGAAGGTGTCGCGCGACACCTGAACGGCTACCGCGGTATCGCCCAGGTCGATGGCTATGCCGCCTATAACAAGCTGACCCGCTCCGATCACGGCAATGACGGCGTCACATTGGCGGGCTGCTGGTCACACAGTCGACGAAAGTTCTATGAACTGCATGTCGCGGAAAGCTCGAAAGTCGCAACGGAGACAGTCGAGCGGATGGTCTGGCATGTCGAGGAACCCGTGCGCGGGCAAAGCCTTGACGCCCGTGTCGCGGTGCGTCAGCAAACCTCCGCCATGATCGTCACCGAGCTCTTCGCCCCTCTGGCAGAAGACCCTGCCGCGGATCTCCGGCAAATCGAAACTTGCCGAGGCGATCCGCTACGCCATGTCGCGTCGCGCCATCTTCGAGCGCTTCCTGACCGACGGCCGCATCGAACTCGACTCCAACATTGTCGAGCGCGCCATCAGGCCCCAGGCAATCACGAGACAGAACTCGATCTTCGCCGGCAGCGACGGCGCGGAAGGAACTGGGCGACCGTTGCGACACTGCTGCAGACGGCAAAAATGAACAACGTCGATCCGCTCGCCTTGCTCACTCGGACGCTCGAGCGCATTTCCAATGGCTGGCCGAGCAGCAAAATCGACGCACTCATGCCGTGGAATTACGCCGCCTGAACGGCTTCAGCTTGTCGCTTACGCCAAGAATGTGGAGGACTATGGACAATTCACGCGGCGCTTCTTCTATGAGAACCATGACATCAAGGGCTTCAAAACGATGGTCGTCGTGTAAAGGTGGGCTTTGCCTTCCCCGGGAACAGCAGGCGATGGACTAGCGAAGGGTTCAGCCACAGTCATGGGATGGAGTCCGCGGTCAGAAGCTCACGCGCAATTGGCGTCGCATCGTAAGCTCGCCAACTATCTCGTTCTGTTCTATCGGGACAGTCTGGAGCCAGGTTCGATGTAAGCGCGTTCTCGCTTTGGCCGTTGGTTGACCAACCGGGCGTTTAGTGACCTAAGAAGTATGATCCGTGCCTTCCTCTCCCACCAAGCCACGAGGATACTTCTCGCAAAGGCGTATTCTTTTTCGCACTTCATCGAAATTAGAGTTCGCCAGCACGGCCTCCTGAAGAGTGTCTAGCAAGGCCATGCAGGGAGTTAGAAAATCATAGGGACCATCGGTCTCGGAATCAATGACCAGGACCTGACTGGCAAAATCTGCAATTGGCGAGAGCCACATATCTGTCATCAAAATCACAGTTGCATCCTGTTCGGCGGCAATCTGACAGAATTCGATGGTCGACTTTTGGTACCGGCGAAAATCGAACGCAAACAAGACGTCCCGGTTTCCAATGAAAGGAAGGAGATCCTCTCTGCAAAATCCCATCGAATGCGAACGAATTGACTGTACAGACGGTCGCACTTGGAAAAGCCTGGCAGCCAACAGGTCAGCGAAAAAGACGGTTGACTGTCCTCCAAGGGTATAAAGGTTGCGGCGCCTATCGCCGAGGATCCTCGCGATCTTGTCGAACTCCTCGATATCAATCATCTCAAGCGTAGACTTGGTACGACTTAGGACACTGCTTATTACGTCCCCGGTTGTTGGCCGAGCTGGGCTCTGAGTTACACGTTCATACAGCGTTGCCGGCGACTCGATGCTTTCATCGTGCTGGCGCGCTGCCGAATTTTGAAAATCCTTGTAGCTGGAATAGCCGAGCGTGGTTGTGAAACGGATGACGGTCGGACCGCTCACATTCGCGAGGGCAGCCAGATTGGCGACCGACATCAGACCAGCTTCAAAATTGCTTAGGAAAAGTGCCCGCGCGATTCGCCGCTCGGCCCGGGACATGACCTTAACATTGCGGCGCAACTCTTGCGCCAAGTTTCTCCCGCCTGAGCTCTCCGGCACTGTCAATGACGCCCCCATGAAAGAAACTTTGGACTGACAGCTATTCGAAATTGTCGAAGCGCTCAACGGAAAAGGTTCTGGCTGAGGCTACTGGCAGGCTGGCGCAACAGCGACGCGCTCAGGATTGCGCATCCATCCTGCGCACGTCAACTCCATTCCATACATTCGGCAAATATCCTATCTTTGGAATACTAAGCTCTCCGTTTGGAGATCGAGACATCGGTTTCGCTTGTTCAACTTGCGGCTATCTTTCGGGCGTTTTCCCAAGCATGCTGTCGCCCGGCTTATCATCTCGGCAACGCCCTATCGTTACAACCATGCGATATTGACATATGAAATGTAATGATTTTTACTCCGCTGCAAGGGCGGACCCGAGCAAAATTCGAAAGCAAGGAATGAGCCCCGCCGAAGGTGGATGCATTCCGTTAGCCGTTGAAAGGAAGAAGCAGAGTGGTGAGTCTTTTGGGGTCAGGCGACCCACAGGCCGTAGAAACGCTTGGCAATGTTGATGGTGCGCCATTGCTGGTGCTATGCGACCACGCGAGCAATCGCGTTCCAGAAGCTCTTGGGGACATGGGGCTCGAACAGAGACACTTGGAGGCGCATATCGCGTGGGATATCGGTGCCCGGCAAGTCACACAGCATCTGATAGACATGATAGGGGGCCATGCGATACTGGGATGCTATTCCCGACTGGTCATCGACTGCAATCGACCCTTGTCGAATTCGAGTTTGGTCCCGGAGATTAGCGATGGGGTTAGCATACCGGCAAACAAGGGACTTTCGAGCAGCGAAATCGGGCGGCGCGTCGAGGAAATCTATCTCCCCTATCACTACGCAGTGGTTCGTGCCCTCACCCAATTCAAAGCGCGCGGAGTGCGTCCATTCGTTCTGGGGCTTCATTCCTGCACGCCCGTCATGAAGGGGGTATGCAGGCCTTGGTCGATCGGCATCGCTCACTCCACCGTGCGCGACGTGTCGGACAAATTTGTACGACAAATGAAGGCGTATGGTGGATTCCAGGTTGGGGACAACGAGCCCTATGCCATCGATGACGACGACTATACTTTTCCCGCTCATATAGTGCGTGCAAACCTAAAACACGTCTTCATCGAACTGAGGCAAGACTTGATTGCCGACGATGCGGGGGCAGCTGAATGGGCAAATATCCTGCGTCGTGGGATCAAAGACCTTTCGTTGGTGTGAAACTGCCGGAAGAGTCTTTTTATCGTTCAGTTTGACTGCCCTCTCCCAAAGATACCTGTTGACGGTGTCCTTCCGTGGAGCAGCGAGGGGGTGTCTCGGAGATCCACTCGGTGCTGATGACTGCCTGGCCACAGCCTTCTTCACAGGCGGTGCCCATTCGATCGGCTTCGGCAAGTCGGCGGACAAGCAGAGCGTTCGTTGTTTCATGCTGCCGAACCACCGGGACGATCCCTTTTTAGGACATAGTTGCGACCTCTTCGTGCTTGCTGGGGCGACATACCGTTGGCGTCGCGATAGCATTTCGAGAAATGCGATGCCGATACGAATCCACAAGACATGGCTATATCAATGATCGGTATCGTTGATTGTGTGATTAGCAATTTGGCACGTTCGAGACGCAACTTGAGATAGTAACGAACAGGTGAGCAACCGAGATGACTGCGAAACAGCCGCTCCACCTGGCGACGAGATAACCTTACCTGCAATGCGAGATCATCTATCTGTAACGGCTCTGCCAGATTCATCTCCATCTGCTCGACCAAGGTTATGATCGTTTCGTTGACCTTGCCCGGCCTGCTGGCGAGTGGCACCCTCTGGCGTTCAGTTGACTCGCGCACGCGATCAACAAGGGCGTGGTCGCAAACGCGAGTGACGATGTCCTTGCCAAAGTCGGCACCCACGATCTGCAACATCATATGAAGGGCTGCCATTCCGCCGGGGCAGGTCCAAATATCGCCGTCCTCCTGGAAGATTGTATGGCTGGGGGAGGTTGTTGAGAACCGCTCGCTAAAGCCGGGGAGCTTCTCCCAATGAATGGCGCATCTTCTTTTCTCCAGCAAACCGGCCGTTGCCAGCATATAGCTGCCTGATCCGAGCGCTCCCACCGCCACTCTTCGTAGCCGGCACTCGCGCAGCCAAGCTTGCAACGCGCGATCGGAGGAGCCTTCCAGAGTTCGACCGGCGCATAAGATGACCATCTTTGGTCGCTCAGAACTGATGATATTCCTCCGCTCAGACGCTAGGTCGCTGACTACCGACACAGGGACGCCAGAACTCGATCGAACGGAAGTGCCGCCACGAGAAGCGAGACGCCATTCATACGCGCCATATCCCAGCACGGTGTTGGCAAGCCGAAGGACTTCGATCGCGGAGGAAAAGGCGATCAAAGGGAAGTCCTCTGTGAGATAGAAAACATAGGAGGTGGTTTTTGCGGTAGCTTCAACGTGGCCAGGACGGGGAGCCACGGATCCTCGTTTGTCATGCAACAGCCCGTCTCCAAGTCGAGGTGAAAGCGTCCGCCGATCGCCATCATGGGTCGCAGGAGACGCAGATAACATCGAGGGCATCGGCCAGGTTTCTCTTCTTAGACCACCACGAAACCGACAAGTGCTCTGCAGAGTGATGCTGTTGTCGAATCCCTTCGACGACAGCACACGGGCTCGGTCGGCCCGCGAAGTTGCTTGCTATGGTGACCATAGCGTCGTTGTTGAGACGACAGTGGAAACTTGGCGATCCACTCGGCTGGCCATGGTCCTCATCCGTATCAAGGCCGACGTTGATGCCATGGTAAGATGCGTTCAAAATCTGCCGCGAGCGAGATAAGCGTGGCCTCGTCACCCTCATTGGCAACGATTTGCACACCTATCGGCAGACCTACAGGGGTCTCGGATAACGGCAAGGTTATTGCGGGCTGGCCCGAGATGTTGAAGGGTCCCAGATACGCATTGTCTTCCCCTAGGGGACCGTCGTTATACGCGACGATGTCGAGGCTCATGTTGTAGGTGCCCAATGGCCGCGTACCCTGCGGAAGCACCGGCAGAATGATTGCGTCAAATGGGGCGGCCAATTTTGCAATTGCCTTTGCACCCAACTGCATGGTGTCGATGCAACTATGGTATTCCACGGCGGTTGTCGACCTTCCGCGCTCAATACCGGTCCAGGTCGCCGTCGCGAAATCCTCTGCCCTCAACGGCTTTGCAAGTTCCCGTTCCATAAAGCCGAAGAACGCCGCCGTCTGCACGGAAATCACTTGGGTGTAGGCCTTCCAGAACGTTGGGAAGTCGAAATCGAACTGGAACTCCTCGACATTGTGGCCGAGGTCTTCGGCAAGCCGTGCTGCGTGGAGGACCGATTGGTTGACGGGAGGCGCATTGACGTCTCCACGAGGGTTATGCGTGGAGAAGCCAACACGAAGTGGACGTCGCGCGCCGCGCAGGGCTTCCAGCGCGTAGGGGCGCTCGGGGATCGCCTTGGCATACGGCTCGCCAGGCAGCGCTCCTGCCAGGGCGTCCAACATTGCGGCGCTGTCGCGCACACTCCGCGACAGCGCAAAGAAGAGAGCTCCTCCGAACCAGAAGTCGGCAGCATCCGGCGCGAACGTAATGCGACCGCGAGAAGGTTTAAGCCCCACTAGGCCGTTGATAGCTGCCGGCGCGCGGATTGAGCCGGCGCCGTCCGACGCCTCGGCCATCGGAAGCATGCCTGAAGCCACGGCCACTGCAGCGCCTCCGCTGGATCCCCCGGGTACCTTGGTTGCGTCCCACGGGTTGATGGTCGGCCCCCACATGTCGGATTCCGTGCTGAGGCACCACCCATTCTCCGGAACGTTTGTCTTTCCAAGATTAATGAACCCCGCACGCTTTGTCCGGCGAACCAATTCGCTGTCGTGGTGTGACCGGACTTCGGACAGCCATCGGCAGCTGTTGGTCGACGGCACCCCTTCCCAGGAACTAGCAAGATCCTTGGCCAGATACGGAACGCCATCGAAGGGAGACCCCGACAGCGGACGCTGCGCAGCCTGTTTCGCAGTCTCATAGGTCTTGATCGTGACTGCGTTGAGGCGGGGGTTCAGAGCCTCGATCCGCTCAATGGCGGCGTCAATGAGTTCGAGCGGCGTGACCTCTCGTTTTCTGACAAGCTCTGCAAGTCCTACGGCATCGTATTTCTCATAGTCGGGAAAGGAATAGCAACTCGTGGGCACGCAATGGTCCTCCAGGACTTTTGGATGCGGTTCTGATAGGGCTAGGTTTCAAGCCTCAAGATTGTAGATTCTCCGGGCGTTCCCATAAGCGACAGACTGAATGATTTCATCGGCGTCTTGGAGCGTAATGAAGTCATCGGAAAGCCACTGATCCAGGGCGATCTTGAGGCCGCGCCGGAAAAGGACCGAGCCGAGGTAATATAACTCGCTCAAACCAATCGCATCAGTACTGAAAAGAAGCTTGGAGAATTTGGCGGTCTCCAGCGATTCCTGAATAATCCTTGCGGAGGATGGTCCAGTATAATTCTGGACGACGCCCGTATCCAAGTAGACATTCCGGTAGATCTCAGACAACCAGCCAGCCTCACGAATGAATGGATAGTTGTGGAGGAGAGTGATGGGAACCTCCCAATCCTGCATCGACTTGATGAAGTCAGTAAAGTGCGAGGGATCGCAGGCATGGATGTAGACATCGTCGCCCAGCCCAGAATGGACCTGAAGCGGGAATTTTCGTTGACGACAAATATCACCTGCCGTCCATAGGGCAGCGCGCACGAGCACAGGATGCGTAAGTCTCACCTTGCCGGTTGTCTCGATCTCCTTCATCCATTCGCCCGCCGCGGCCGCCAGATCGTTTTCGGCCGGCCTGGATTGATCAACCTTGAAAGTGGTGCGATACGCGACGATGGTCTTCAGACCGATGGCATCGCGGCTGCGACTGAGAAGCCTTTCCCGGAAACTGTCGGCAAACCCAGCTGCATCCACCCCCGATCGCACAACGTCCTCGGCGACGGCTTCAATGCGGACCACTTCATTTGCCGGGACCGCTGCAATTTCGGCCATCTGTTCCACATTGAGGATGGAGTCACTCTTGAAGCCCGTATCGATGATAAGACGCTCGAAACCTCCGGCCCGGAGGAATCGTCGATTGACCTCTGTCGCACCGAGTTCAAGCCGCCTTTCGACGTAACGCTCGCCACTGACATGCGGCTCGAGATCCAGGATCGGCGGACAAAATCGGCGAATGGCAAGCCCAAGCGGCTTTTGGAACTCCGTTGCACCGTCAGGTGGAGGGAGATAGCTTTCACTGAAAGCCTGCTGAAATTGCTTGTAATCCAAGTCCTTCGGAATCACGCCGTGCGTGTGGTGGTCAATCAGCGGCAAGTCTATTGTCGGGATAGTCATTTCGAATCCTCAGCAACGTTGCTTATAAGATCAGGAAATTAGTAAATCTTCGCATATTGCGTACAGATAGCGTCGGGATCTAAATCCTTGAATTGGCTAATCTCCCGGCGGCGCAACGCCATGACCATATCAACGAGTATCCGAGGAAGAGCGGCCTTGAGCGCGTCGTCGGCGTCGAGATCCTTCAGTGCCTCCTCCAGAGAGGAGGGGACCGGGACCAGTTGCAACGCGTCCAGCTCTGGTTGTGACAACTTCGATGGGTCGGCATCCATGGCGGGTGGAAGCGGCAGCTTGTTCTGGATGCCTTGCATCCCGGCAATCAGGATTGCAGCAAGCGCTAGATATGGGTTGCAAAGCCCATCGGCTGCGCGAAACTCGATGTTGAAGCTTTTTGCCTTGCGTTCCTGATCATCAGTTGGCAGCGAGCAGATGCGCAGCATCGCTTCGCGATTTGACGTGCCGTAGGCGACGTAGCCTGTGCTCCATTTTTTGGGGCCCAGGCGGTAGTATGATGCGACCCCAGGGGCCACGAAGGGAAGCAGCGCCCTCCCGTGGCGCAACACCCCTGAGACAAAGCCCTGACCGAGGGAACTGAGCCTGCTTTTGCCGTTCGCGTCATACAGGATTGGCCGACCGTTCTGGTCGGTGAAGCTGATGTGAATATGCAATCCCGAACCGCCCTTGTCGATGCTGGTCTTAGGAGCGAAGGTAGCGTGATAGCCGGCCCTGCGAGCGGCGTCACGGACAGTCTCGCGGATGATTACAGCTTCGTCAGCCGCCCGTACCGCGTCCTTCGGCGCAACTGATAATTCATATTGGGAAGGGACGAACTCTGGTTCAAAGGCTTCGATCTGGATTCCAGCGGCCTCAAGCCGGCGCACGATGACCGCATCAAGCGGCGCTATCTGTTGCCAGGCTTCGACAGTCATGGAGAGCGCCGGCTCTTTGTCGCCAAGCAGCTTGAACTCCTGCTCGAAAGTTGCGTGTACTTTGACGCCAAGCTCGTTTTCGTACTTGTTGACGATCCCCCGCAGCAGAGTGCGCGCGCAAAGGTCCCATGGCTTGCCGTCCGATCCCATCGCTTCCGACAGGACGAGGCCAAAGCCTTCGTCCCCGGGCCTCACCAAAGTTGACATGACCGGAATCTGACGCACGTCACCGACGCCACCCCACGGATTGTCGATGATATCCCCGAACATCGTCATGGCCTGTCCGCAGGACGGGAAGCTGAGGCCGTAGTCCGCTTTCGACCCGAGGTATTTTACCGGAACCCCTCGGACGCGCGCGATTCCACACAAATCTACCCAGACAAGCCCTACCAGCGAGACGTCCTCGCCGTTCGATGTCTTTTGCATTTCAACTCCCTCGTCGTTCAATTTTGAAATGATCAGTCCAGCATCCCGCGCTGATGTCCTTCTAAAACCCTCATTCGGGAGAAGGCATCGTCATCGCATTCGCTTAGAACGCGACCGAACAGAAGCTCGATCAGCATGGCCCCATTAGCAAAGCTGTCCTGTCCCCATGGGGCTTCAATGTGGACGGGCAAGACTACTGATGCGAAGTCCACCATCGGCGACATCCAGGTGTCGGTGATGACAATAAGAAGGGCACCTTGTTCCACCGCGGTGCGCGCAAACTCGATGACATCCGTTTGATACCTACGAAAATCGAACGCAACAAGAATCGTGGAGCGACCGATCTCTGGAAGCTCTTCTTCCTTTGTGAGAACGAGCGACGTCGCTCCGGCCGAACGCACATCAATTCTCAGTTGGTAGAGCCGCCACGTCAGGTATTCGGCGAACAATCGGCTAAATCGACCTCCGAGGATGTAGATGTTGCGTTTTGGATTACGCAAGAGCCCCGCGGCGCGATCGAAATCCTTGGCGCTTATCGCCTCGAATGTCGCGTCGATGCTCGCCACCACCTGGCGATGCGCTTCGGAAAGAAAAGCACTGGCGTCCATTCCAGTCATCGTTCGGCTGCTTAGCTGCATTGCCGGTGAGCTGATCCGCTGGGCGAATTCGTTTTCGACAGCCTGCTGAAACGCCGAGAACCCCTCGAAGCCCAGTCGAGAGATGAAGCGCAGCACCGAGGGGGCACTTACATCTGCTTCACCGGCGAGCGTGGCCAGAGTCCCACGAGCAGCTCGAAGGTTTGTCCGAAGCAGGGTTCGGGCGACCCTTCGCTCAGAACGTGTCATCCCCGCCGCATCTTGCCGCAGCCGCCACATTAGGGTGTCTTGAGGAGAGGCCATGTTGTTCCTTTTAGCGAGTTATATGGACTAAATATGTCTATCATTCAATAGCGAAATGTAACGACTGCGACGGTATGATCGCGTCGAATTTAGCGGAATTCAGCAGATTGAGGGATTTACAACGGCGTTTGCTCGATACATATAAGGGTGATATGAACAAAAAATGTAACGCGAAGAACGTGCCTTCAGCTTACCGGCCGCTCCTAAGCGAGCCGGAGTAGCCGCAGGCTTCGACCCGACAGAAACAGGTGGCTCAGCACCCGCTGCCTCATCGCCGACTTGTGCGGGTCTGACCGTCAACGAATTCAACGAAGAAGGGAGCACCGTCATGAAATCTTCAAGCGAAATGGCCAATGTTGAAGCTGCGGTGAAAGCTGCATGGAAGGCGATCGATGATGAGGGGGGATATGCAACCAACCTCACGCAAAGGCTCGTTCGCATTCCCTCGGTCAACCCGAAATTCATTACAGACCCGCTCCAGAACCGAGAGGATGCGCTGCAGGACCTAGTCGAAGCGGAGCTGACTTCGATCGGCATGACAGTCGACCGGTGGGATGTATTTCCTGACAGGCCGAACGTGGTCGGCCAGCTTGCGGGCTCGGAAGAGCGCAGTCTGTTGCTGTGCGGCCATATCGACACCGTGCCGATAGGCGAGCGGGAAGCCTGGACGGTCGATCCCTTCGGCGGCGAGATCAAGGACGGCAAGCTCTACGGGCGTGGCGCCGTGGACATGAAAAGCGGCGTGGCCGCGGCAATCGCTGCGGTTCGCGGCATCCGCAAAGCCGGAATAGAGCTTGACGGGCGCGTTGCCATTCATGCGGTGGTGGACGAGGAGACCGGCGGGTTCGGCGCGATCGATGCCCTCAAGCGCGGACATCTAGCCAAGGCCGCGATCATCACGGAGCCAAGCTGGGGTGATATCCAGCCCTGCGAGGGCGGCGTGGAGTGGATCCGGGTAACGATCACTGGCCGACAGGGCCATGCGGCCTGGCGCTACAACGAGATTTGGCCGCAGCGTGACGGGCCAGATCGGCTGCGGCCGGCGGTGAATGCGATCGACATCGCAGGTCGTTTTCTGGACGCTCTGAGGAATTTTGAAAGCTCGCGCTGCCGGCATCGCCAGCACCCGCTGCTGCCGCCCGGATGGAATACGATCAATGTCGGCGTCATACGCGGCGGCGCGGGGCTCGGCCCTGACGGGCTGCCGCTGGTCATGACCAATCCATGCATCATCCCGGACGTGGCTGTGCTCGACCTCGACTATAACTTCCTTCCCTTTCAGACGAAGGAGGAGATCCGCTCTGAATTCGAGGAGTTCGTGCATCATTTCTGCCAACAGGATCTTTGGCTGCAGGAGAATCCCATCAAGGTCGCGTGGGAGCTTGGCGGGCTGCATTTCCCGCCCATGGACACCTCGCCCGATCACCCGATCGTGCAGTCGCTCGTCAAACGTCGAGCTGAGCTCGGGGGCGAGCATAAGATAAGCGGCGTCATTTTTGTCAGCGACGCTGCCCATTACGCTGGCGCAGGGGTCGATGCGGTCGTCTGCGGAGCGTCTGGCGATGGCTTCCACGGCCTGGACGAGTACGTGGACGTCGCCTCGCTGGAAGAGACGACCAAAACGCTCGCGGCCTCGATCATCGATTGGTGTGGTGTGAAGCAATAACTCAAACAAAAAAGGGAACACGAACATGGGATACGTAAAATTCTGGACCACCGCTGCCTTCGCAGCCCTGATGATGGCGCTACCCGCGCGTGCCGAAAGACAAGGTCGCCAAGATAGGCGTCCTGGCACCTTTGACAGGAGGGACCGCGGCCGACGGCAACGAAATGGTCAACGGTGCCAAGCTAGCCGTCGAGGAGATCAACGCAGCAGGTGGGGTGGCCGGCTACAAGTTTGAGGTCGTGGTTGGCGACACGCAGAACCAGTCAGCCGACGCCGTGACGAGTGCCGTCGAGCGGCTGGTTGGCGATCCTGATCTGAATGCCGTCATCACCGGTTACGCCAGCGGCAGCAACTTCGAAATCCAGACCATGGCGGAGCAGGAGATGCCGTACCTGATTGCGGCGAGTTCCTCCCAGACGCGCGACATCATAGCGCCCGAGCCGGACAAGTTCCCGACTGTCTGGTCGCTCACCCCTTCCTATGATGCCTACAACACGGCCATGGTGCCCGTTCTGAAGGGCCTTCAGACCAGTGGGAAACTGAAGCTGTCGAATACGAAGGTGGCGCTCATTTCCTCCGACAATCCCTATTCGAAGAGCATCATGGAGGGTTTGCAGAAGAGCTTCCAGGATGCGGGCTGGACCGTCACGTCAGCCGACCTTCTGCCGTTCGGCGAAATCTCCGATTGGCGAACCTTCCTGGCCAAGGTCCGCCAGGAAAATCCGGCGCTCATCATCAACACCGATTACCAACCTGGCAATGCGGCGAAGTTCCTGACCCAGTTCCTCGAGCAGCCGACCGACAGCCTGGTCTTCATTCAATATGCGCCCTCGGTGCCGGAGTTTCTCAACCTGTCGGGAAAGAAGGCGACCGGAATTGTCTATGATCTGCTTGGCGGTTCGCTGATTACGCCCAAAAATCCTCGCGCCGCCGAGGTCATTGCCAAATACAAGGGCAAGTATGGCAACGAGCCAGGCACCTACGGACCGCTGCTGTACGAGGAAGTCTATGCCTATGCGGATGCACTGAAGAAGGTCGGCGATCCCACCAAGAGGCTCGAAATCGGCAAGGCGCTCGGCGAGACCAACAAGAAGATCGTCAGCGGCGTGCTGTCCTTCGATCCAAAGACGCATCTTGCCGTTCAGGGCGACGAGGCGCTGCCTATTCAATTCTTCCAGATCTGGGACGGACAACGGGTCTTGTTCTACCCGGGTCAGTATGCGGACGGTGAATTCCGCACGCCCCCTTGGATGAAGCAGTAGCACTCCCAAGCCTGGTGGCCATGCGTTTGACGGCGTGTGGCCACCCTTTTTCTCTCGATGTGCAGAGACAGCATTATGGCTGAACGAACTGAATACCCGCCGCTGCTCGAGGTCCGCGAGGTGACCCGACGCTTCGGTGCGCTGGTTGCCGTCGATAACGTATCGTTCGACGTTGGGAAGGGTGAGATCTTTGGGATCGCCGGCCCCAACGGCAGCGGCAAGAGCACACTCTTCAACATCATCACCGGCATTCCCTTTTCGCCGAGCGCGGGCGAGGTCCTCCTGGAAGGAAAACCCATCCACCGCCTAAAGCCACATCAAATCAGCCGTGCCGGCGTGGTTCGCACGTTCCAGAAGGACGCCGAGTTCGCCACGCTCAGCGCGCGCGACAATGTCTACGCCAGCGCCGTCTATTGCGCGCAGATGACGTCGAAGGAGGCGTCAGATGCCACCGAGCAAGCGCTTGACGATGTGTCGCTGGCGCCAGACCGGCGCGAGAGAGCGGCCTGCGACCTGTCGGTGTTCGAGCGCAAGCAGCTGATGATTGCTTCGGCAATTGCCGGCCGACCCAAGGTCCTGCTCTTGGATGAACCGGCCGCCGGCTTGACCAAGCCTGAGGTAACCGACCTTTCCGCTCTCATCCGCACAGTGCATGAGCGGGGCATCACCGTCGTTCTCATCGAACACGTCTTGCCTCTACTTCTCAAGGTTTCCGATCACCTGATGATCCTCAACCACGGCGCCATCATCGCTTCCGGCAAGCCGCAGGAGGTGGTGCGCAATCCGCAAGTCGTCGAAGCCTATCTTGGAAAACGGGAGGCGCGGCTATGAACGACGCTGCAAACGCCCTGGACATCGTCGATCTGCATGCCGGCTATGATGCGTCTGATGTGCTTGTCGGCATGAGTCTTCACGTCGGAGCGAAGGAACGCGTCGGGCTGTTCGGGCCGAACGGCCACGGCAAGACCACGCTGCTCAACGCTGCCTCACGCGTGATCCGTCCACGCTCAGGCAGCGTGCGTTTCATGGGTGAGGCGATTGAAGGTCTGGCACCCCACAGGATCGTGGAGCGCGGCCTCATCCACGTACCGCAGGCAAACTGGCTTTTCCCCGATATGCTGATCATGGAAACGCTTGAGCTTGCCGCCTTCACCGAGCGCGCCAGACATGAGCAGAAGACCAACCTCGACTACGTCCTCCACCTCTTCCCCAGGCTTGCCGAACGCCGGCAGCAGCAGTGCAAGACCCTTTCTGGCGGCGAGCGCCAGATGCTCGCGATCGGTGTTGGGCTGATGTGCGCACCGCGCATGTTGATGCTCGACGAACCAACGCTGGGGTTGTCGCCCAAGCTCAAGGACGAGCTCGCTGAAGCCATTGCGGAAATATCCGGGCGCGGCATACCGCTTCTGCTGGTCGAGCAGGACATCGCTTTCATCCTGTCGCTCGTGGATCGCATGTATCTCGTCGACCACGGTGAGATCAGCCGCGAGGTCAGTCGGGGTGCGGAAGTCGACCATCAGGAAATCATGGACATGTATTTCGGTTCGGAGGGCGTATCATGACCGCCGACACGCTGAGCGCCATCCTTGTAAGTGGGATCGTGCTGGGTTCGGGTTACGCATTGATGGCGAGTGGACTGTCACTCGTCTGGACAACACTCGGCATCTTCAATTTTGCGCATGGCGTGCTGATGACGCTGGGGGCCTATGTAGCATGGACGGTGTCGGACTCAGCCGGGCTGAATCTGGGCCTGGCTGCCGGTATTGCCGTCACCGTCGCTGCTCTGATCGGCGTCGGTATCCTGATCGAGCGCGTCATCGTTCGTCCCTTCTACAGCAACCGCGACATCCTGCTTATCACCGTGATGACCACGCTTGCAGCGATGATCTTCCTGCAAAAAGGGATTCAACTCCTTTGGGGGGCAAGGCTCAAGCAGCTTCAACCGCTCGTGGCAGGCAATGTGCGCATCCTGAACACCACGATCTCGGCTCAGGAAACGCTGGTTATCGTCGTGGCGCCGCTGTTGCTGGGTGCGCTATGGCTGTTTCTTAGCCGCACGCGCATTGGGCGCGGCATAAGGGCGGTCGGACAAAATCCTGACGCTGCTCGGCTCATCGGGATCAATGTCTCGCAGCTCTTCATCGTCACCTTCGCGCTGTCAGCCGTGCTTGCCGGATTGACAGGTGTGCTGCTTGGCTCGGTTCGCTTGCTGACACCAGAGTTCGGATCCGATCCTTTGGTGAAGGCTTTGATCATCGTCATCTTTGGCGGGCTCGGCTCATTGGCGGGAACGATCGCCGCGGCTTATCTGATGGGGCTGGTCGAGGCAGCGCTCACCTTCTTCATCGGCATCTACTGGACGCCCTCCATGATCTTCCTGATGTTGATCATCGTCCTTCTGGTGCGGCCGCAAGGCCTTCTTGGAAAGGTAGTTCGCTGATGCCGAACCTTCAAAACGGCAGGGCATGGTTTCTGGTTGCCCTGGTGATCGCCGCGCTTCTCGTGCCCATGGTCGTCCACGACACCTACATTCGGCATCTGTTCATCATCGCGTTCATCTATGGTGTCGTCGCGGCGAGCTGGGATGTCACTTTGGGGTATGGAGGCATCTTCAACTTCGCCCACGTGTCATTCTTCGGCATCGGCGTCTATGCAACCGGGCTGACGGCAAAGCTTCTTGGCCTCGATCCGTGGCTGGCCATGCTGTTCGGAGGAGTCGCCGCGTCCGCCGCCGCGGTCATAGTTGCTGTTCCGGTCGTCCGGCTCCAGGGCGTCTATGTGGTTCTGGTCACCTTCGCCTTCAGCCAGCTCGTGCTCCAGCTGGTGATCAGCCAGTCGCAAGTCACCGGGGGAACCCAAGGCATGGTCAGAGTTCCGACGCTCTGGCTTCCCGGCTATAACTTCCTGCGCGACTACAAGTTTGGCTACTACTACGTTGCCCTTGGCCTTCTGGTGATCACGACCATCTGTTTGCGTTGGCTGGTTCGCTCCAATTTCGGGCTTTCGATCAAGGCCCTGCGCGATAGCGAGGATTACGCCGTATCGCGTGGAATCCCAATCGCCTGGCAGAGACTGAAAGCCTTGGTCGCCAGCGCTTTCTTCCCTGGGGTGGCCGGGGGATTGTACGCAGTCTACCTGCGCGTGGCCTCGCCCGAAATCTTCGACTTCTCGACCTCATCGCTGATTTTGAGCATGGTGCTGGTCGGAGGCATCTCCAGCATCTATGGCCCCATAGTTGCGGCTTTCTTGCTGACCTTCCTTTCGGAAGGCCTCGCAAACATCAACAACTTCGCCGAGGGCCGTTTCATGGTGGTTGCGGCCGCCATGGTCATCGTTCTCCTGTTCTTTCCCAAAGGCCTGGCCTCGGCCTTGCCCACACATTTCGCCAAGAAGGCCGCACAAAGGGCGTCCACCCTCGCAAAGCCTAAAGGGGCTTGACGCCACGGCCTCTTGGCGCGGCACTGTGCGACCCAGCGGCGTGTGTCGCACGCAACTCTAACCCTGCCCTGGCCGGCCTCATTTCTGTCTGCCAATATCCGCCTTTCGATCCGCAAGAGCGATCAGAGAAGACGTCTTACCCATGCCGGGGATATTTGCGAGCTCGTCGTAGTTGAAGTTTTGATAGTCCTTAATATCGGCTACGGCCACTCTCAAAACAAAGTCATATTCGCCAGCGACGTGATAGATCTCTTTTATCATTGGCAATCTTGAGACCGCAGCTTCAAACGCTCGAACGCCATCCCTGCTGTGGCGTTCGAGCGAAACAAGAACGAACACGGTCAGACCCTCGCGAAGGTAAGCCGGGTCAATGACAGCCTTGTATCCTGATATGACACCGCTCTGCTCCAGAAGCTTGATCCGCCGCTGGCCTGCCGAGAGCGAGACGCCGACGCGATCGGAAATCTCTTGTTGCGTAAGCTTAGAGTTCTGCGCCAACAGATGAATAATTTCTTCGTCGATCCGATCCATGGCGGGTAAAATACGTACATTTCCGCTCGTCAGGAAGGTACTTCGGGAAATATTTTCGTCCTTTTCCGCCTAAGATGTCTCACAGACCCAGTGCCGAGACCCCCTGGGCCGACATTTGAATCTGTCGAGTTTTCTTTCTCACCGAGGCAATTCCATGATCATCAATGCGTCCACTCGCCCGCGCGAGATCCCAGTCCGGGCCCATGAAGTCGTCATCATCGGGGGCGGCATTGCCGGGGCAAGCCTTGCCTACCACCTGACAAAACTTGGCAAGCGAGATGTGGTTATTCTCGAACGCAATACGTTGACATCAGGCACGACGTGGCACGCCGCCGGCCTCATAATGCAGACCCGCGGTACCCATTCGCTGACCGAGCTAGCCAAGTACAACGCGGAACTCTACTCGTCCCTGGAGGCCGAAACTGGCCAGGCGACGGGCTTCAAGCGAAACGGCACGCTCGGTGTTGCCAGGACGAAGGATCGTCTTTTTGAGACCGCGCGAAACGCGTCGGTTGCCAAAACCTTTGGGCTGGAAGCGCATATGATCTCGCCGCGTGAGGCGAGGGAACTATATCCCGCCATCGACGCGTCCATCATTGAGGGTGCCGTCTTTATCCCGAAGGATGGCCAGACCAACCCCATCGACACCTGCATGGCATTGGCCGCCGGCGCCAAAAAGTATGGCGCAAAAATTCTTGAGAATATGGAGGTCACCGATCTTTGGCGAACTCCGAGCGGCGCGTATCAGCTCCGCACCAGGGATGGCGTTGTCGAAGCTGAAGTCCTGGTTCTCGCATGCGGTTTATGGACCAGAGACCTTGCCGCGAAGCTGGGCGCGCGCGTCCCACTGTATGCAGCTGAGCACTTCTATGTCGTCACGGAAAGTTTGGATTTCGTACGTCCGACCCTTCCGGTTCTGCGCGACACGGACGGCCATGTCTACATCAAGGAGGATGCCGGAAAGTTGCTCGTCGGAGCCTTCGAGCCTTGGGGCAAAGCGCTGCCGATGCAGCGCCTCCCCAGGGACGCGGCGTTCATCGAGCTCGAGGAGGATTGGGATCATTTTGCGTTGCCCATGACAAAGGCAATGGAGATCATCCCCGCGCTACAAAACGCCGGAATTGCCAAATTCTTTAATGGTCCGGAGAGCTTTACTCCCGACTTGCTTTTCATGATCGGCGAAGTTCCCGGCATGAGAAATCTTTTCGTTTCATCGGGCTACAACTCGGAAGGGATCGAATTTGGAGCGGGGGCTGGCCGCGCCTTGGCGGAGTGGATTGTCGCCGGCGCGCCACAGATGGATATCAGCTTTGTCGATGTTGCCCGCTTTCACCCGTTTCAGATAAACAAGAGGTATCTGCACGATCGGACGCCAGAAGTTCTGGGCCTGCACTACAAGATGCATTGGCCGTCGCATCAGCCAGAGACATCTCGTGGCGTGCGAAAGAGCCCTCTTCACGATCGATGGGCTAAACTGGGTGCCAGTTTCGGCGAAGGTATGGGTTGGGAACGGCCTATGTGGTTCGCTGGCGAGGGGCAGCCTACCCATAACGAGTACTCCTATAGCGAACCCAACTGGTTCAAACACACTGCCCAAGAATGCCAAGCTGCACGCACGGATGCCATTCTCCTCGACCAAAGTTCGTTCGGCAAACATCTGATTCAGGGCCGCGATGCTTGCCGGTTCCTTCAATGGCTCTGCGCGGGCAATGTGGACGTTCCAGTCGGCAAGCTTGTGTATACGCACATGCTCAACGAGAAAGGCGGGATCGAAACGGATATAACTGTAAACCGTTTGTCCGAAACGCAATTTCTGATTATCTCCTCGGCGACTGTCCACCCGCGCGACAAGGCGTGGATCACGAAACACATTACTGACAGCTGGAATGTCACCCTAACCGACGTGACGTCCGCCTACGCAGTTCTATCTTTGCAAGGACCAACGTCGCGCGACATCCTGGCGAAGGTCACGGACGCCGACCTATCGAACGAGGCTTTCCCCTTTGCAACCAGCCGAGAAATCGATGTCGGTTATGCCCGCGTCATTGCAAACCGGCTGACCTACATCGGCGAGCTTGGCTGGGAGCTTCATGTCCCGGCGGAAATGGCGCAACATGTGTTTGATGTCATCTGGGAGGCCGGTCGAGCGCACAATCTGGCGCCAGCCGGTTATCATGCGCTCGAACATTTGCGTTCCGAGCGCGCCTATAGGGAATATGAACTGGATTTGACCCCAGTTGACACGTTGCTCGAAGCGGGGTTGGGCTTTACCATCGATTGGGAGAAGCCGGACGGCTTCATTGGCAAGGGTGCAACAGCGGAGCAGAAGAGATCCGGACCTCTCAAGAAGCGATTGATTTCCTTCAAGCTACGCGATCCAAAGCCGGTCCTGTTTCGCGAGGAGCTCGTGAGGCGTGACGGAAGAATCGTAGGGTTCATTTCGTCAGGAGTAAAAAGCTTCACTCTCGGCAGTTCGATTGGACTCGGCTACGTGAACGACAACGTCGGCGTCACGAAGGAGTTTATCCAAAGTGGGCACTGGCAAATCGAGATTGCGGGCGAGCTGTACGATGCGGACGCCTCGCTTCAAGCCTTCTTCGATCCGTCAGGTGAACGCCTGCGGCGTTAATATCGGCGCTGCGGAATCGATCCTCGGGCCTCCGCGCCTCCGCTTGGATGGGGCCAAAGGAAGCAAAGCCGAACAAGTCGGCTCTAGCGGCGTCAGATCAGATCATCGACTGAGCGGGTTGAAATGCTGTGGATGCAGGCTTCCTGGATAGACCCAGCAAGGCGTTGCAACGCGCGTCACCCATATAGAACTTGCGGGGACCCCAACCTTGCACGAGAGTGTCCGGCCTGTCGCCGGCCTGTCCCATCGACCACGGCGCGGTACATGTAATGGATACCGAGGCCATTGATGCGCACCGAACGGTCTTGCCCGTGGTGCGCCAGTCGATGTCATTGAGCGCCTGGCGCCGAGGCTTGCAGGACGTTCGCCTCCAAGAACCCTCGTCATAAAAGATACGGACGATTGCGCCCGTATTTTGGAAAGGTACCTGGGCGCGTTCGAGGCGACTACCACATCATAAAGGGCAGAACGTCGGCATCGGAAACCTTCCCGGCAAACACGTCCTCTATTGACTGACCTATGATCGCGACACCCTCATCGACTTCGCTTTCTGTGAGAATAAGCGGAGGGACGAGCTCCAAAACGTTAGCTCGGAGCCCGACATAGTATAAAGCAGCACCGAGTTGATAGGCTCGATAGATAATCTTGGCGGTAGTCGTGACCGGGACCGCTTCACGGGTGCCTCTGTCCTTGACCAGGTCTATCCCGATAGAAAGACCGCGGCCGCGGACGTCACCGATGATCGCATGCTTGGCGGCGAGATCGCTCACTCTATCCAAAAGTCGTTTTCCCATTCGCTGAGAACGCTCAACGAGGTTGTCCTCTTCAATCACCTTCAGTACAGCCCCGCCGGCGGCGGTTGAGATCGGATTGCCCGCAGTGGTCTGGAGAACAAAAGCTGGCGCGTGATCCATGATTGATGCCGGCCCTACTACTGCGGACAAAGGCAGGCCACCGCCAAAACCCTTTCCGAATACGACAAGGTCAGGTTCCAGGCATTCATGCTGGAAACAATGCATGAGGCCGGTGCGTGCAAGGCCCACTTTGACCTCGTCAACCACGATCAGTATCCCGTGTTGCCGACAACGTTGCTGCAACTGAGCAAGAAAACCCGTAGGGGGGACGATCAATCCACCATCTGACAACAAGGGTTCAATAAATACTGCCGCGACCTGCTCGGGCGGACAGGTGGTCCGGAATTGGTAGTCCAAAAGCTCCAGAACGGAGTTCGCCGAGAACTCAGGTCGGAAAGGATCCGGATACGGCAACAGCAGTGTACCCGCTCGCGGGAGCGTGTGGGTCATCGCCGTGTGACCGCTGATCCCCATCGATCCGGTCAGATTGCCGTGATAGGAACCGATGAACGAAATTATGCGCTGACGTTCTGTTGCGGCGGTGACAACCCTCAATGCACAGTCATTTGCATCGGAACCGGAGTGGCCAAACCAAACACGACGCTGGCCGCTGCCCGGAATCGTACCAAGAAGACGTTCAGCCAGGGCCACCGCGGGCTCGTTTGGATAGAGCAGCAGGCTGGCCCCAGCAGCATCTCTGACAGACTTTTCTACCGCCTCGACTATCGCGGGATGACCATATCCCAGCGACGCCGCGCCGCCAGACGCCGAAAGGTCGAGAATTTGCCGTCCGCCTTCCTCTGTCAGGCGACTACCACGGCCGCCGATTAAGCTGAGTGGAGAGAACCTCAATCGCCCGATATCGGCGATAACCGAAGCGTCCCGATCCTTGAGTGATCCAGCGATTATTGTCATGGTCGGCCCTCTCAACTGCTACTCACAGACTGGGTTTATGAGAAGAAATGGGGCCGTGCCTTGCGGCGGTTACAACAAGGCACGGCCGTTGCGTCCGCGGGGGAGGATGCTGTGGAGCAGCGGACGCTGGAATGTTGTTAGCTTCTTTGGCCGCTGGCGGCGGGAATAAGCCCTTCCGGGCGGATCAGAAGAACAATGATAACGCCAGACAGCACGATCGCATCTCGATACGGAGCAAGGTCCGGGGGAAGCGCAGCCTGCAACAGTACTTCGATCGCGCCGAGCAAAAATCCGCCGGCGACCGCTCCTCTCAGACTACCCAATCCTCCGATGACTGTTGCAATGAACGCTTTCAGGACGGGCGTAAATCCCATGAGAGGATCAACCGACGCGCGCTGGGCAATCCAGAGCATCGACGCAAGGCCCGCCAAGAGTCCTGACAGCAAGAACGCCGTGGCTATGATCCTGCTTGCTGGAATCCCCATGAGCCGCACGACGTCAAAGTCTTTGGCCGCCGCGCGCATTGCCGTGCCCGTAACGGTCCGCGCCAGAAAAACCTCTAGGGAAACGAGCGCGAGCGCAGAAATAGTGATAGAGATAGTAGGGCCAACACCGATGGTCATGGTCCCTACGTTGAATGCCCCGCTCATCCAATCTGGCATTGCGACGGGTTGCGCGCGTGCCGAGACAGCGTCTTGCAGTATCACCTTCAAAAGGCTGGACACTGCAAAGCTGGTGAGCAGCAGACTTGTCACGCTGGCTCCTCTCATCGGGCGGAACGCCAAGCGTTCCATAACAAAAGCTGCAACAGCGCCGCACAAAATCGCACAGGCAACCGCAACTGGAAATGGAAGTCCCGCCACTATTGCGGCCAGAAGCGCGTAACCAGAGACAGTCATCAGTTCGCCGTGAGCGAAATTAATCAGGCCGACGATCGAAAAGACGATCGCCAGCCCTAAGGCGAGGAGTGCATAGATTCCGCCAAGACTAATTGCATTTATGATTTGCTGTAAGATCATCTTTAGTTCACTCCCAGATAAGCTTGGCGCACCAGGTCAGAATCGGCGAGTTCGGCCGCTGCACCCGCCAATACGACCTCGCCATTTGCCAGCACGGTTGCCTTGTCGGCAATCTCCAGGGCCAAGGCAACATTCTGCTCGATGAGCAGAACGGTCAGGCCTGCCGCTCTCAAGTTCAAGACCAGGTCAAAAACCGTGTCTATCATTTGAGGTGCCAAGCCCAATGAAGGCTCGTCCAGCATCAAGATTTCGGGTTTCGCCATCATGGCGCGGGCGATGGCCAACATCTGTTGCTCGCCCCCTGAAAGGTTGCCACCCCGAACGCGATAGTATTTTCGCAAGATCGGAAAAAGCTGCAGCATTTCCTCTTCACGCGCTCTGGCTTCCGAAGCCGACAAGTGCATCGCGCCGCCTAACCGAAGGTTGTCGGCTACCGTGAGACTCGAGAAGACCCTCCTGCCTTCCGGTACCAGTCCTATTCCCTTCATTGCGATCTGCTCTGGAGCGAGACCCTGAAGGACCTCGCCGTTGAAAGTCACGCTTCCCGACGTCGGTCGGACAAGGCCGGAGATTGCTGCGAGGGTGGAGCTTTTGCCGGCTCCGTTCGCCCCCACCAGGGCAATTATCTCGCCTTGGTCAACGGAGAGGTCAATCCGTTTAACAGCGGTAACCTCTCCATACTTGATTTGTAAGGCTTCTACATTCAGCATTCTGACAAGCCCGTTTTGCGGCGCGCAAACAGCTACGGCGCCGGTACTTCTTGCGGTGCAGGCGTGACTGTCGAGATGTAGTTCGCCTTTCCACCCTGATATTGCATGAGGACCACCGCCCTCACCGGCATTCCGGTTGTGCCGGCGTAGGTGATCTTCCCGGTGATGCCGTCGAAGTTCTTGAGACTGGCAATTGCGGCCCGAATTGCCTCTGGATCATCCGAAGCGGCATTTTTGACGGCCTGGTCGATGATCATGCCGATTTCGTAGCCGTTCACCTCGTAGGTCGTTTCCGGGTCGTGACCGACAGCCTTTTTGAATGCCGCGTTGAAGGCTTCAAGTTTGCTCCCAGGCAAAGGGAACCCGGCAGAGGTGAACACAAGACCGTCCACGAGAGACCCCAGCCCCCTGATGGTTGGCGTGTTCATTGCGTCGGCGCCGTAGATAGGAATTTCAACACCCGCCGCTCGAAGCTGCCGGATAAAGGCAGGGAAATCCGGTTCCATGGCCGATGTTACAATGATGTCCGGCTTTTCCTGCAGGTTCTTGATCTTTGTAACTTCGGCGGAAAAGTCGGGCTGGCCCATGGTGAACGAACCACGGCCCATGACCTTGCCGCCCTTGCCCTCGAAGACCTTGCCGAAATACTCCGGCAAGTTGGCTGTGTAGGTAGAGTCCGGCGAGACAAGGAGATAGGCGCTGCGTTTGCCCTGCGAGATCGCGAAATCTGCGATGGCAGTGGCCTGCAGATTATCGGCAGGGAAACTGCCAAACATCGCGTCGCCAACCGCTTGCGTCAGGATCGGCGCGGTGCCGCACAGTGTGATCGTCGGAATATGGCGCGGTTGCGTGAGTTGACCGATCGCGATGGAAGGATCCGCATCGCAGGGCGAAATCATGACCTTGGCGCCTTCGTCGACCAACTCCTGGCCAACCGTCGCGGTCTGTGCTGTATCCGAACGGGTATCCTTGATCGACAGGCGAACTTTATACTTCCCACCAAGTCCACCTTTGGCATTGATGTCGTCGATGGCAAGCTTGAACCCGGCCAAAGCGGGTTGATCGTACGGAGCCAGTTGACCGGTCTGCGCTGTCGCGACACCAATCAAGAAATCATCACTTCGCGCGGTTCCGGTTCCAAGAACGACAGCGGACGCAGTAAGGATAATATTCGCAGACGCTGATAGGTTCAATTTTGGCATGTCTGAATTCCCCTTGTTTGTTGTGAGGTAAGTTTGTTTTCAGCTGCTATATTCCTGGCGGTCCGGCTGCCGAGATAGGCAGCGATCACGGCGGGGTCCCGCTGGACCTCAATCGGCTGTCCGTCGGCGATCACCTTGCCTCGGTCGATCACAACGACGCGGTGACATAGGCTCATCACCAGACGCATGTCGTGTTCAATGAGGATAATTCCGATCCCCCGATCGGCCTGGGCCTGAACCAGTATTTCTGTCAGGGCCGCGGTCTCGACGGCGTTCATTCCCGCGGCCGGCTCGTCGAGCAACAAAAATCGCGGCTTGAGAACGAGGGCTCGGGCTATCTCAAGTCTTCGGCGCATGCCGTAAGCGAGCCCCTCAGCCAACCGATCTGCAAGATCAGACAACCCCAAGCGATCTAGTTCGCGCCACGCAGCCGCCTCGGCCAATGAAAGGCTCGGCTCAACCTGACGCGCAGCGACCACTACGTTTTCCAAAACCGTCATACGTCCGAATACGCGTATGTTCTGGAACGTCCTTGCCACCCCTGCCCGAGCAAACTCGAACGCTGAGTGCGCTCCAACGGGCACACCGACGGAGATCTCTCCGGCACTTGGTGTGACGTCGCCCGAAATCATGTTGATGAACGTCGTCTTGCCTGCGCCGTTTGGTCCAATGATGCCGGTGATCGAATCTGGCCGGAAGGTAAGGGATATGTCATCCACCGCGACAATTCCTGCATAGCGGCGGGACACGCCCTTGGCCTCGAGACAGCCTTCTTGCGAATGTCGCGGCGGACTAGACAATTCAACTGGCGCCTGCGCTTTGGCACCTCGAAGTCTGTTCAGGAGATTCAGTTCGCCTTTACCCAGCAATCCCTCTGGGCGCCTCCAAATAATACCGATCATGGCAACGGCCAACGTCGCCTGGGTCAGGCCGAACAGAGGGGGAATGGTGGTGCCGAGCACGGTGCCGCCACCTTCCGCCCGGCGAACAACTTCGATCAAAACCGTTGTGACAACCACGCCCCCAAGAGCGCCAATCGAAGAGTTCATCCCCCCGAGGATGAGCATGGCCAGCATCGTGAAGCCAAGTTCGAAATAGAAATCCTTTGGAGAGAAAGCTCCAAGAAACTGAGCCAGCATCGCCCCTGCGGCGAACGCTACGACAACACCGACGACCCACGACACAAGACGCGCCGCGCCACGATCGACGCCCACTGCGCTTGCACCTCGCTCGTCGTCCGCTGCGGCCCTCGCACCCAGGCCAAAGGACGTTTCACGAAACAACCTGGCAATTAGGATTGAAGCCGCCCCGACGGTCCCAGCGGTCCAGAGCCCCACATCCTGTGGTACGCCATAAAACGGTTGGCTGCCGCGCGTGATGCCACGACTGGCCGCAAGCAGCGTGTATATGATTATCAGCAGTGCTAGCGTCGCTATGGAGGCGCTTGAGCCCGATAGTCTCAACAGCGGCATCCCTGTCAGTATCCCAACGAGAACGCCCACCATTAGCGCTACGGCAAACGCCTCGAAGAAGGGCAGCTGGTAGCCGGCCAGAAAGTATGGGAGCTCCTTCAGACTGGTTGCCTGAAGCGCTGCTGGCATCGTCAATATTCCGACGATGTAAGCAGCCAAGCCCAGGAATCCCGCGTGTCCGAACGACACGATCCCCGTATTTCCAGAAAAAATCTGCAGACCCAGAACGGCTGTCAGAAGTATTGCGGAATGGACCACCACACGCTGCATCGACAATCCGCCGAAGAGAACGGCGGCCACGCAGACGATGGCGAGAATCGCAATCATGACCAATGCATCTACGACAGCTATGCGCAGAGATAGCGGAAGACCGGTGCGTTTTCGAATTGTAGCGTCAGACATCATGGCAACAACAGAAGTCAGTTGGCGGGATCATTGCGGTAAGTACACAGACAGCTGCACCCGAATATGCAAGCGCCCTGCGGAACGTACTCAGCTTGGCAACCTTGCTCGTGCCGATCCTGCGACCGGGCGAGACGCAATAGGCAAGGACTGACACCGACCCGTGGCGTGCCCGATGCCGATTTCGCAAAGCGAATTGGAGCGATCCGCTAGTTGATCGCACAGGATGAGAAAAACGCCGTCGCCGCGCGTTTTGCTCACTCTCTTTTTGGACCCGAAACTTTCCATGCCTGCTCCACATTTCGCCATTGTAGCGCATTACATTTTCAATCCGTTCAAATGGATCATGAAACGTCATTTCGTGCAACAGGAATTTTAAATTCCAGATAAAAGCCCAGAAATGCGGGGGTTCATGTCCTGTCTGGCCAAGGGTCTTCTGTGCTCTGTGATACATTTCATGTTCTTTATAGCCTAACGTGTAATGACGCTTGGACCGATCAACGACAATTTTTGCAGAATCGGTTGGGCTACGCCCGCTCGTCCAAGTTGCACGATCACAGGGCCCGAGTTGGTGGGGTGAAGGGTTGCGGACAGCGTGATCAAGTTGTTTCCGTGGCATGAGCTTTACGAATAAGGCGTTGGACTAGAAGGTGTAGGCTGCGCTTGATCGTAGCCATTCTCTACGGCGGAATACGGCCGGGCTGACACTTCCGTGCCTTGCGAAATGGCGAGCGACTGCATCGTGCGAAACGCCGCGACCGGTGATATCATTGCTAATGGTGATGCCGAGTGGGGAATGAACCGTAAATGGTGCGAAACGCCGCTGGATCGATGTTTCGAGACGGCGTGCCGGGGCAGTCGCCCCGGGAGTTCAAAAATGGTGATGCTGGGCGATTGCCGCCCCGCTGCACAGAAAGATCATATTTGATGCCCTTGCTGGCATTTCGCCAGCTACGCGAACGAATTGCAGGTTGGGCGAAGCCAACAGCAAGACGCTCGGATTGACCTGCCAGGATTAGGCTGCCCCCCCGCCATGTTCCTGGCGAGCCTGACCGATCGAAGGACAGCGTGCTTCGGATTCAATTCAAATCGCCCAGCTCTGATCGGACAGACACTGTTTGGGCGACCAAGGGACTGCCATACTGCGGAGTCGATGGCGGCGGTCATGGCATAACTTTTTCTCCGGCCAAGGCGACGCCTGCCCGAGTTGCACTTTGAAGATGACCGTCGCTGGTTCGCTCGGCAGATCTGAACCGCCGGACCACCATCTGCCGTCCAAGCTCGGCTGGCCCAGGATCGATTGAAGCGCGACCGAACTCTATCGGGCTCAGGCCGCTGTTGTTGGGCACATACATGCGGCCCAAGCACTATCGTGCCTTGGAGCACGGACAGACCGGCGGCCAGATCAACCGTCTCAAGACCCTCAAGCGCGCAATGTATGGCAGGGCAGGCCCCGAACTACTCAGGGCACGAATGCTGCCATCATGCCATATAAATTGAGGAAGACCCTTTGCTGTGAGAGACATCAGCCCATGACCGACCCATTGACGTCCAGGCCGTCATGCAGTGCGGCTTCCGCCTTCGCGTGAACGAATGTGAGGCGGTGTGATCAGCCTTGTGTCACCGACCGCACTCAATAAAGGCTCCTTCCCCTGCGTTACCACGTGCGGGCGTCGCGTTTGGCACAACCGGTGTAGCTGGGAAGAGTAAAAACGCCACGACGCGTGGTGTTCGACGCCCCGGCAGGCGTGATAAAGGTTATTAAATCGATTGAGCCGCTTCGTGCCGGAGCGGGTCAACATGTTTGGGAACATGAACGATCAGTCAAAAGACACCAGGAGAGGCCGAGCCGGACGCAAGATCGACGATCTCAAGGCCGACCTGATCGCGGTCGTGGTCGCCGTCAATGAGGGTGAACCTTGCGTTCTCACGATCGGCCAAGCGAAGGCGCTGCCGTCAGGTCCTTTCGAGTTCGACCACCGCTCTCTGCAATCAGGTCTTCGGGAATGGGTCGAACAGCAGACCGATCAGCCGCTAGGTTACATCGAGCAGCTCTATACCTTCGCCGACCGTGACAGGATCGTTGCCGAGCACCAGCAGCGCGTGATTTCAATCAGCTATCTCGCACTCACTCGGGAAGAATATGCCAGCGCCTCGGCCAAGCGGTGCTGGGGAAGCTGGTACGACTACTTTCCGTGGGAAGACCATCGCTCCGGTACGCCGCCGGTGTTGCTGGAAGTTCTGCGCACGCGCCTAATGGAATGGGCGGAAGGCGCGCCAGACGCCGAGACCTGTCGGGAGCGGCGGCGGCGGGCAGCAGTGGCTTTCGGCTTCGATGATCGGCCATGGAACGAGGAACTCGTACTCCACCGCTATGAGCTGCTCTATGAGGCAGCGCTGGTTCAAGAGGCGGCTCGCGCCGGGGATTCGGGCGTCCTCATCCCTGTGCCCGGCACGTCGATGGTCGCCGATCATCGCCGCATCTTGGCAACCGGTATTGCGCGATTGCGCTCCAAAATCAAATACCGTCCCGTGGTGTTCGAGCTGATGCCGCCAGTTTTCACGCTTCTACAGCTGCAGCGAACTGTGGAGGCGTTGGCCGGCAGGCTCGTTAACAAGCCGAACTTCCGTCGACTGATCGAGCAGCAAGAGCTGGTCGAAGAGACTGGCGAAACTACTGCAGAAACCGGCGGCCGGCCCGCGAAACTATATCGCTTCCGCCATGCCGTCCTTGACGAAACGGTCATGGCTGGAACAAAATTGCCTCTGGCACGGTCTTGACATCCTTATAGTCAGGATAGACATATACCCCTTATAGCCATATGGACTATAAGTGGAGGCGCCGATGACCGCGGCATTACCTACGGCTGCGGCCCTGTATGAGCGTGTCCAAGGCGTCATTCCGCCGATTGAATGGCCGGCATTCGCCGACGACATCGACGCCATTCTGACGCTAAAGCGCGAGCGCAACGCCGTGATCCTCGCGCACAACTATCAGACGCCCGAAATCTTCCATTGCGTGGCCGACATCGTCGGCGACAGCCTGGCGCTCGCCCGCAAGGCAATAACCGTCGATGCGGACGTGATCGTGCTCGCCGGCGTGCATTTCATGGCGGAGACGGCCAAGCTCCTCAATCCCGACAAGACCGTGCTCATTCCGGACCCCAAGGCCGGTTGTTCACTGGCCGACTCGATCACGCCCCAGGACGTGCGCCTGATGCGGCAGCGCTATCCTTCCGTTCCAATCGTCACCTACGTCAATACCTCCGCCGCCGTGAAGGCCGAGTCCGACATCTGCTGCACCTCGGGGAATGCGCTCGCAGTGGTGAAGTCGCTCGGGGTGCCGCGCGTGATCATGCTGCCCGACGAATACTTGGCGAGAAACATCGCGGCGCAGACCAAGGTCGAGATCATCGCCTGGAAGGGGCACTGCGAAGTGCATGAGCGCTTCAGCCCCGCCGACATACACGAGCTGCGCGAGGCGCATCCCGGGATCACCGTGCTTGCCCATCCCGAATGCCCGCCGGAGGTTGTCGCGGAAGCGGATTTCGCGGGCTCGACCGCCGCGATGTCGGACTATGTCCGGCAGCACAAGCCGGCGCGTGTGGTGCTGATGACGGAGTGCTCGATGAGCGACAACGTCGCGGTCGAACATCCGGAAATCGAGTTCGTGCGCCCGTGCAACCTCTGCCCGCACATGAAGCGCATTACGCTCGCCAACATCCGTAGCGCGCTCGAGGAGAACCGTCACGTCGTCACAATCGATCTACGTGTCGCTGAGCGGGCTCGTTGGGCAGTCGAGCGCATGCTCTTTGTATGACGCCAGACATCCAGGACATTGACGGGGCTCCGGTCATCATCGGCGCGGGCGTTGCCGGCCTGATGACGGCGCTTCATCTGGCGCCGCAACCAGTCGTCGTTCTCTCCAGTACCCCGCTTGGAACGGATGCCTCGAGCACGCTCGCTCAGGGTGGGCTCGCAGCGAGCCTCGGCGAAGACGATAGCCCCGAACTGCACCTCACCGACACGCTTGCCGCCGGCGACGGGCTTTGCGACGAAGCGATGGTTAAGCGGGTGGTCGAAGCCGTACCCTACGCAATCGACCATCTCATTCGTCTGGGTGCTCCTTTTGACCGCGCGTCGGATGGAAAACTGCGGCTCGGCCTGGAGGCGGCGCATTCGCGCCGCCGGATCGTGCACGCAGCCGGCGACGCCACCGGCCGCGAGTTGTTCCGCACGCTCGTCGCCGCGGTGCGGCGGACACGTTCGATCACGATCCTGGAAGGCGTGACAGCCCTTCGCCTCGTGGTAGCGGAGGGCGGCATTGTGGGTGTGTTGGCGGTCCGATATACCGGCGCCTTCGCATTGCCGACGCGCCGCGTGGTGCTTGCGAGCGGCGGCATCGGCGGCCTCTTTAGTGATACGACGAACCCGCTTGGCTCCTTCGGGCACGGGCTGGCGCTGGCCGCCTGCGCCGGCGCTGAGCTTGCCGATCTCGAATTCGTGCAGTTCCATCCAACCGCACTCGACAGCCCCCGCCGTCCAATGCCGCTCGTGAGCGAAGCCGTGCGCGGCGAAGGCGCAGTGCTCATCGACGAACACGGCCAGCGCTTCCTTGGCGATACGCCCGGTGCCGAGCTAGCATCGCGTGACGTGGTCGCGCGGGCGATCTCCTATCAGCTCACCGCGGGCCACCGTGTATTTCTCGACGCCCGGCAATGCCTCGGACCGAAATTCGCAAAACGCTTTCCGGCGATCGAGGCGGCTTGCCGGCAATCCGGAATCGACCCGGCCGTCGAACCCATACCGGTACGCCCGGCCGCGCACTATCACATGGGTGGCGTGGCCGTGGATGCCGAGGGCCGCAGTTCCGTTAGCGGCCTGTGGGCATGCGGCGAGGTTGCATGCACCGGCCTGCACGGCGCCAACCGGCTGGCCAGCAACTCGCTGGCTGAGGCGGTCGCAACAGCGGCCTGGGTGGCGGCAAGCATCGCTGGCACTTGCGCCGGCTGGCAGTGGCCCCGTCTTCCCGCAATCATTCCACTGCAACCGGACCCTTCATCTATTCGCAATGTAGTCTCCAATACGCTTGGCATTGTCCGCAACGGCAAGGGACTGCGGCAAGCCGTGGCGGCTCTGCTGCCGATCGCCATTGGCGAGACGACGGCGGCAGACCCTGGACTGGTGGCGCTGTTAATCGCGATTGCGGCGCTTAGACGTGAGGAGAGCCGCGGCTCGCACCACCGATCCGATTTCCCCGGGCGCGATCCTGCCCCCCTCCGCTCGCGACTGACGTTATGCTCGGCATTCGAGAGCGCCGTCGCACTTAGCTGGCAAACGTCCCAACGGAGCTGTTAAAATGCCTTCACTTGCACCGCTTCCCCAGGTCGTTATCGAGCCGATCGTGCGCAGCGCCCTTCTGGAAGATTTCGGTCGAGCCGGCGACATCACGAGCGATGCAATCATCCCCGCCGAGCGCAAGGCGACGCTTGCGCTGAACGCGCGGCAGACTGGCGTCATTGCCGGGCTTGATCTGGCGATGTTTGCCTTCCTGCTCGTCGATCCTGCCACCGACATGCAGTTGCGCTGTCGGGACGGCGGGAAGGTTTCGGCCGGGGAAACCATCGCGATCGTCAGCGGACCGGCGCGAAGCCTGCTGACGGCCGAGCGGACTGCGCTCAATTTCCTTTGCAAACTGAGCGGCATTGCCACCGCGACAGCTGCGCTCGTCGATGCGGTGCACGGTCATAGCGCGAAGATCGTGTGCACGCGAAAGACGACGCCCGGCCTGCGGGCCCTAGAAAAATACGCCGTGCGCGCCGGAGGCGGCGCCAACCACCGTTTTGCACTAGACGACGCCGTGCTCATCAAGGACAACCACATCGCCATTGCGGGTGACATCCGCACCGCAATCGAACGGGCGCGCAGCGCCATAGGCCACATGGTCAAGATCGAGGTCGAGGTCGACACGCTGGAACAGCTTGAGTTGGCGCTGCAAGTGGGCGTCGACGCCGTGCTCCTCGACAATATGTCAGTCGAGGAGCTTTCACAGGCTGTCGCGATGGTCGGCGGCCGCGCGATCACGGAAGCGTCAGGTCGGATAACCCGAGCGAGTGCTGCGGCAATCGCGGCGACCGGTGTCGACCTTATCTCAGTTGGCTGGCTGACCCACAGCGCGCCGATCCTCGACATCGGCCTGGATGTGCCGGTGGATGCCAACTGCAGCAGGCGTCTGAACTGATGGAACGGACATGAACCGGCCTTGCCGAGAATGCGCGAGTCGTATGCTCGCCGGCGCCATTCCTGCCACTCATAGAGGCGCCTGGAAGCAAGGCTGCGCCGTCAGGCGATACGGTTCAGATTGGCGAGGGGCGGAGAGATGACGGATGAATTAACAAAGGCCCGCTGCGAAGCACTCGGCTTTATCGTCTGCCGGCTCGACGAACTGCGCGAGATGGCTGCTTCTCACGGGCTGGAATCTCTCGGTTATCTGCTGGCCGTCGCCTTCACCGACTCCTGCGACGCGATCAGAAGGGAGTGTTACTGCGTTCAAGGCGAAACAATGGATGCCAGCGGTCTGCGCTGACGAGCTGAGCCATTGCCGGCGGCAGCTGGGGCTTTTTGCTTTGAAAACGGTAATCGCCTTCCATATGAGTACTTCTCGCTGGGCCATTGGGATAGGCTTGTCAATCAGCCGCCCCCGCAACGCTCCCTGCTCAAGAATAGATGATGGTTTTGGAGGTTAAGGTGGATATGAACCCCGAACTCAGCCCGGACCGGACCTCCGATCCAATCGGCTGGGCGCTTCCGCCCTGGACGCGAGAGGAAGCCCAGACAGTTTACGACCTGCCCTTCAACGATCTGCTCTTCCAGGCCCAGACCACCCACCGGGAGAATTTCGATCCCAACCGGGTGCAGCTGTCTCGGCTGCTTTCGATCAAGACCGGCGGCTGCCCCGAGGATTGCGGCTATTGCAGCCAGTCCTCGCATCACCAGTCGGGCCTCAAGGCCTCGAAGCTGATGGAGGTTCAGCGCGTCATCGCTGAGGCTACGAAGGCGCGCGACGCTGGCGCCACTCGCTATTGCATGGGGGCCGCCTGGCGCAGTCCCAAGGAGCGGGACATGGACGCGGTGATCGCCATGGTCGAGGGCGTGAAAGCGCTCGGCATGGAGACCTGCATGACGCTCGGCATGCTCGAGCTCGGCCAGGCGCAGCGGCTGAAGCAGGCCGGCCTCGACTATTACAACCACAACATCGACACGTCCGAGCGCTACTACAGCGAGGTCATCTCGACGCGAACCTTTGCCGACCGGCTGGACACGCTGGCGAATGTCCGCGACAGCGGTATCAAGGTGTGCTGCGGCGGCATCGTCGGCATGGGCGAGGAGAAGGCCGACCGCATCGACATGCTGGTGACGCTCGCCAACCTGCCGGAGCCGCCCGACAGCGTGCCGATCAACATGCTGATTCCGATCGAGGGCACGCCGCTCGCCGAAGCTGACCCCATCGAACCGATCGAATTCGTGCGCACCATCGCCCTTGCCCGCATCATGATGCCGAAGTCGCATGTGCGGCTCTCGGCCGGCCGCACGGCGATGAGCGACGAGATGCAGGCGCTTTGCTTCTTCGCCGGTGCCAACTCGGTCTTCGTCGGCGACACGTTGCTGACCGCCGAAAACCCCGGAGAGGACAAGGACAGCGCCCTGTTCCGCCGCCTGGGCATCAAGCCTTTTGCGCGCGAAGCCCAGTGAACGGCCGAGCCTTGCTCGAGCGCTACGAGACCAGCCTGCGCGGGTTGGCCCGCAAGAACCGGTTGCGCACCTTGAGCGGCCGCGCCGGCCTCGACTTCGCCTCCAACGACTATCTCGGTCTCGCGCGCTCGAAGCGGATGGCGGAGGCGGTCGCAGCGGCGCTCGCCGCAGGCACGCCCGTCGGGGCGACCGGCTCGCGCCTCTTGCGCGGCAACGCGCCTGAGCACGAGGCACTCGAAGCCAAAGCGGCCGGCTTCTTCGGCGCCGAGCGCGCGCTGTTCTTCGGCGGCGGCTATGTCGCCAATTTCGCGGTGCTCACGACCTTGCCTCAGAAAGGCGATCTGATCGTGCTGGACGAACTCATCCATGCCAGCGCGCATGAGGGAGCGCGAGCCGGCCGCGCCGAAGTGATGGAAGCGGCGCACAACGACACGGACACCGTGGACGATGCGATCCGGACCTGGCGCGCGAGAGGTGGCGCTGGCCACGCCTGGATCGTGGTTGAGAGCCTCTACAGCATGGACGGCGACCGGGCTCCGCTCTGTGAACTGATCGAGGTCGCGGACCGCTACGGTGCGTTCCTGTTCGTCGACGAGGCCCACGCCACCGGCGTTTACGGCCCGGATGGGCGCGGTTTGGCGCACGACCTCGAAGGCCGCGACAATGTCGTGGTGCTGCACACCTGTGGTAAGGCGCTGGGCGCATCCGGCGCGCTGGTCACCGCGCCTAAAGTGCTATGCGATTATCTGGTCAATCGCTGCCGGCCTTTTATTTACGCCACCGCGCCCTCGCCGCTGATGGCGGTCGCGGCGGCAACAGCCCTCGACATCGTCGCCCAGGAGCCGGAGCGCCGGGAGCGATTGACCAAGCTGGTCTCGCTTGCAGGCAGACGAGCCAAGGAGCTGGGCCTGGCCGCGAGCGGCTCGCAGATCCTGCCGATCGTCGTCGGCGACAATGCCCGCGCCATGGCGTTGGCGCAGGCCTTGCAGGCGCGTGGATTCGACGTGCGCGGCATCCGCCCGCCCACCGTGCCCGAGGGGACGGCAAGGCTGCGTATCTCGCTGACACTAAATGTTGGCGAGGCCGACGTTTCGGCTCTATTCGATGCTCTGGCCGAGGAATGGGGGCGCTCCCAATGTCCACACGCTTCGTCGTGACCGGCACCGATACCGGAATCGGCAAGACTGTGTTTGCGGCCGGTCTCGCGGGGCTGCTCGACGGCTTCTATTGGAAACCGGTGCAATCGGGCCTCGACGAGGAGACCGACAGCGAGATTGTTGCCCGCCTCTCGGCCCTGCCGGCAGGGCGCGTCCTGCCGGAAGTCTATCGTCTGAGCAAGCCACTGTCGCCGCATCGGTCGGCCGAAATCGACGGCGTCGCGATCGAGGCGGCAAAACTTTCGCTGCCAGAGCTGCCGGGCCCGCTCATCATTGAGGGTGCCGGCGGGCTGATGGTGCCGCTCAATCGGAAAACGAAGTTCATCGATATTTTTCGGGAATGGCAACTGCCGGTCATTCTCTGCGCGCGCACGGCGCTCGGCACGATCAACCACACCCTGCTCTCGATCGAGGCTTTGCGTGCCCGCTCAATACCTCTGCTCGGCATCGCCTTTATCGGCGAGGAGATGGCCGATACGCAAAGGACCATCGCCGAAATGGGCAAGGTGCGCATTCTCGGTCGCCTGCCGCTCCTCGACCCGCTGACGCCCGAGGCGCTTGCAGCGGCCATGCGCGCCCTGTTCAGCGCCGCCGACTTCATGGAGATCCCACATTGAGCCGCTCCGCCGTCTGGCATCCCTTTACCCAGCATGCCACCGAGCCGGTGCCGACGACGATTGTGCGCACCGAGGGCGCCTATGTCGATACGCGCGAAGGTAAGCGCGTACTCGACGCGATCTCCTCTTGGTGGGTCATCACGCACGGTCACCGCCAGCCGAAGATCATGGAGGCGATCCGGAACGCGACCGAGACGCTCGACCAGGTGATCTTTGCCGGCCTCAGCCACGAGCCGGCCGAGCGATTGGCAGTAGCGCTGGTCGAACTGGCGCCGACGGGTCTCGACTGGGTGTTCTATTCCGACAGCGGCTCGACCAGCGTCGAGGTGGCACTGAAGATGGCGCTGGGCTTTCATCGCAACAATGGGGCGCCGCGGTCACGCATCGTCGTCATGGAGCACAGCTATCACGGCGACACCATCGGCACGATGAGTGTGGGCGCGCGTGGCGTCTTCAACGCCGCATACGAGCCCCTGCTGTTTCAGGTCGACAAAATCCCCTTCCCTGCCGCGGGCCGGCAGCAGGAAACGCTCGATTCCTTCGAACGGCTCGCGCGTGGCCGCGAGGTTGCCGCATTGATCGTCGAGCCGCTAGTGCTCGGCGCAGGCGGCATGCTCATGTATCCGGCTTCAGTTCTCGCCGAACTCAAGCGCATTGCCGAACGCTCCGGAACGCTTTTCATCGCCGACGAAGTCATGACCGGCTGGGGCCGCACCGGCACAATGTTCGCCTGCGAGCAGGCAGCGATCACGCCAGACATATTGTGCACGTCCAAGGGGCTGACTGGCGGCTCGTTGCCGCTCGCGGCGACACTTGCCACCGATGCGATCTTCCGCGCCCACTATTCCAGCGATCGGACCAAGACCTTCTTCCATTCCAGCTCCTACACCGCGAACCCGATCGCCTGCGCGGCGGCGCTGGCGAATGTCGGTATCTGGAACGATGAGCCTGCGGCCGAGCGCGTAACTGCGTTGTCGCGGATGCAGGCGGAGAAGATTGCTCGGTTCAAGGGGGACGCGCGTTTCGAGAATGTTCGCACGACCGGCACCATCGCCGCGCTCGACCTCAGCGTCGGCAACGCCGGCTACCTCGCAGAGGTCGGCCCCAAACTGCGCACCTTCTTCCTCCAGCGCGGATTGCTGGTCCGCCCCCTCGGCAACGTCATTTACCTGCTGCCGCCCTATTGCGTGACATCGCTCGAACTCGACCGCCTCTATGCGGCAATAGACGAGGCGGCCGCGCTTGCGGGCACCGGCAGATGAACCGCACGGCGCGCATCATTGGCCTTGGCCATCACGTGCCGGCTCGCAAGGTCGGCAATGCCGAGATCGAGGAAAGTCTTGGGCTGGAAGCAGGCTGGATCGAAGGACGAACCGGCATCCGTTCACGTTTCTGGGCGGAGCCAGGCGACACGCTTTCCGGGCTGGCGGCCAAAGCAGGCGAGATGGCCCTTGAGGCCGCCGGCATCGATCGCAAGGTGGTCGGCCTGCTTTTGCTGGCGACTTCGACGCCGGATCATCTCCTTCCGCCGAGCGCGCCGCTGGTTGCGCACAGGCTCGGCCTCGAAAATGCCGGCGGGATTGACCTCGCGGGAGCCTGCGCGGGTTTCATCTATGCCTTGACCTTCGCCGACGGCTTCGTGCGCTTGCACAACAAGCCGGCCATCGTCATCGCCGCAAACATATTGAGCCGCCGCATTAACCCGGCCGAGCGCGCGAGCGCCGTGCTGTTCGCCGATGCTGCGGGCGCGGTGGTGCTTGCTCCTTCCGGCGATCCTTGCCACGGCATACTCGGCACCGCACTTGCCTCTGACGGGTCCGCCTATGGCCTGATCCAAATCCCCGCCGGCGGCAGCAACCGTCCCTTCAAGCAAGACATGGACATCGTCGACACCCGCATGACGATCGCGGATGGGCGCGAAGTCTTCGCCAAGGCGGTCGAGATGATGAGCCGCTGCTCGACTGAGGCGCTGGCAGCGGCCGGCCTGTCGGCGCCGGACGTCACCCGTTTCGTGCCCCACCAGGCAAACGCCCGCATCCTCAACGCGGTCGGCAAGTCGCTTGGCATCGAGGCTGAGCGCATCGTCAAAACCATTGCCGAGTATGGGAACTCGTCGGCGGCAACGATTTCCCTGTCGCTGTCTGTTGCCCACAGCGCCAATCCCTTTCGACCGGGCGAGAATTTGCTGCTTGCAGCGGCCGGTGCCGGCTTGACCGGCGGGGCATTGGTGGTTGGTTTCTGACCAGCAGGCCGTCTACAGGTCCGCAGGTGAAAGTAAAAAGATGATCGGTCGCCCGGTTTTCTCGAATGTGGTACCTGCGCGAATTTAATCACCACGAAGCATCTTTGCTTCGAGCGCGGCAGTTACGAAAGCACGTCGAGCCGAGGGTGGATGAGCCTCACCCCGCAGCACCCGCAGACAGGCGTTCATCGCGTTCTTTCGCTTCTCGGTCTGGTGCTGAATATCGCGGAGCAAGATATCTGCTGCGTCATTGACATCGAACACAATATGCTCTGCGCCATGGCGGCCCACCTGGACGACAACTGGCCTTTCAAACCTGCTCAGGGCGCCCCTCCCTCGCTTCTTCGGCACTGCCATACTGCAATAGACCTCAGGGCCGGGTTCACTTGCGCAGCCGTCCAGTATTCGTGGCCGCATTCTCTTCTTCGCAGAGTGTTGGTCTGGCCCAAACTCACGCAGAGTCAAGGCCCCCGGCTGCCTGGACCAGCGAATAGCCCCGAGTGGCAAGATTGCACATCGATCGTGATCAGGGTCAGGATCAAGCGAGGATGAGGCATTCGGCTGGCGAATTATGTCGCTGCGGCGTCTTCAAGAATGGAACCAGGCTGAAAGGGAGTGGGTGGTGGCTGCAAGTAGGCGCCGTTCGGCGCCGCGAAGGCTCTTGTCGGTGGCGTCCAGATCAGCAGTACCGTCGCCGCCCGCTGATTTTGGAATCCGGCCTTGTCCAATAAACGCGATCAGGTGGTTTACACATCACATCGAAGCCACCATCTGCCTCGTTGCTCGACAATTCATCGGCCCATTCGGCCCATACGATCAGCACTGGTCAAATACGAACTTCCCGAATGGCGGCCGTGCGGCTCCGCCCATGGGTCGGTAGCTCCTGAACAAAGCACTCAATAGATGACAAGCATGGCGATGGAACACAGCGGCCTATTGGCGCCTTTAGAGAACCGCACCTTTCGAACGATCTGGCTCGCCAGCCAGGTCTCGAGCCTCGGCTGGTTGATGCAAACCGTCGCGCTCAGCTGGCTAATGACCACGATCTCAACCTCCGACGTGATGGTCGCACTGGTTCAAGCATCATCCACGTTGCCGACTTTCTTCCTCGCTATCTTTGTTGGAGCCATCGCCGACAACTACAGCCGACGCACCGTCATGATCATCGGCCGCGGCCTGATGATGACGGCATCCGCGATGCTGACGGTGCTTATGATCCTTGGCGTCGTTGATCCATGGATCATCCTAGCCTTCAGTTTCCTGGACGGATGCGGCATCGCACTGGCCGATCCAGCCTGGCAAGCTTCCGTCGGTGATATTGTGGAGCGGCGCAAGCTACCGGCGGCCATCACCTTGATTTCCGTGGGTTTCAATACGGTCCGAAGTGTCGGCCCGGCGCTTGGAGGCATTGTGGTGGCCGCCTTCGGACCGCTCTTTACCTTCGCCCTGACGACCATTGGTTTCACTGCTCCACTCACCGCACTGTGGCGCAACAAATGGAAGGTGCATTCATCATCACTTCCCCGCGAAAGAATGACGACTGCCATCCATGACGGTCTGCGCTTCACCGCCATGTCCTCGGAAATCAAGACGATAATCATGCGCGGGATGTTGTTCGGACTTGCAGGCATAGCCACATTGGCTCTCCTGCCCTTGGTTGTGCGCGACCATCTGCATAGCGGTCCAGTCTCCTATGGAATCCTGATGGGCGGTTTTGGCGTCGGTGCGTTCCTGGGTGGGCTATCAAATACCATTCTTCGACGCCGGCTAACGCAGGAACGCTTGATCACGCTGGCGTGCGTCGCATGCGCGGCTTGCACCTTGTCCCTTGCCCTGACCGCTTCAGTCTTGATCGCAACAATCTCGCTTGCGGTAGGCGGCGCCGGCTGGGTAACCGCGTGGTCGGGACTGGGCGTGACCGTTCAACTTGCGAGCCCAAGATGGATCACAGGACGCACGATTTCGATCTATAACGCCTTCGCCTATGGCGGGATTGCGGGTGGCAGTTGGCTGTGGGGCGCTGTAACTGAGAATTACTCGCTGACCACCGCATTGGCCTGCTCCGCTATCGCTACATTCCTGGTTGCCTGCATTGGGCTTAAATTTCCGATCAGCAACCGATCAGAATCGGAACTCGAGCCCTTAGGGGAAGTCATTCATCCCGCGATAGCGCTTGATCTGAGGCCCAGAAGCGGTCCCATTCTGGTCACGATCGAATATTCCATACCGGATCAAAATCTCGATCCTTTTCTGGATCTGATGCGCGAACGGCGGCACGTCCAAAGCCGTGTGGGTGCGCGCAATTGGACGCTGACGCGCGATGTGCAGCACCCAGCGCGTTGGCTGGAAACGTATCGAACACCAACATGGACGGATTACCTTCGCCTGCAACACCGCCTTACCACAGCGGACAAGAGCCTGGACGGAGAGTTTTTGAAGCTGAATGCGCAGACAGGGCGGCCCCAGACATCCATCTTGATTGAGCGTCCGACAGGCGCGTTTAGAAAATCACCGCCGACGGTTCCGTATGTGTCACGAAAATAGACCAAGAACGCTGGGGACCATAGCCGAGGCGGGGTGGCCTCGAAGTAGGCGCGCGAGTAATCCACTACCGCATCATCCTGCCCACACGCGAAAACTGACGGTTCGCGGTAAGCGGCCAAAACACGATAACACCAAGTTTCGACAGATCGCTTATCCACGCACGTCAACAACACAGTCCGACCCCACAGCGCGATCGGCAACAAGCCGCCGATATCGCTCATGAAAGGCTCATCGGCGGCTTCCGCCACCTGAGCCGGACACCCCGGAAGTTCCGGCCCGGGGCGATCCAAAGACGGGAGCACGTCACCGGTGGCCCACATTTCGGATACCGCCACTAGGCGGTACATCCGGCATGACGGCGATCTCTACCACTCCGCTACTGTTCCGTGCGGCACTCCGTGAGAACGCTACTTGACTTTCGGGTTGCCGTGCCTGGTCCGGCGAGCCAAGCACTTGCAACTCGCCCCGGAGGGCGTGCCCATTGACGTCGGCGATAGTATATGCTGTTTGATATAGCAAATAGCAAATGGAGCTGCCGCATGCCCGCTTCCGCATCTAATTCGACAGTCGCTTTGCGCTTAGGCGAAGCACTGGTTCGGCACGGGGTCGTTACCACCTTTGGGCAGAGCTTACCCTCCGCCTTTCACTTGGCTGCACCGCATCTCGGCATTTCTCAAACCGTGTACCGCCAAGAGAACATGGGGGGCACCATGGCGGACGGTTACGCCCGGATTTCCCGAAAAGTCGGCATCGTGACAGCGCAGAATGGACCCGCCGCGACGCTCTTGGTTCCCCCGCTCGCCGAGGCACTTAAGGCTTCCGTACCTGTGGTCGCGCTTGTCCAAGAGGTTACGCGGGAAACGGTCGATAAGAATGCTTTTCAGGAACTCGATCATGTGAAACTGTTCGAAGGCGTTTCGAAGTTCGTCAGACGTATCGACCGGGCGGAGCGTTTGGACGACTACGTCGACATGGCGTTCACGGCAGCTACGTCAGGGCGCCCCGGGCCTGCCGTGTTGCTCTTGCCGGCAGATTTACTGATCGAGAAAGCTGAGGCGGGCTCCAAACGACGTATATCACTGGGAACTTTCCCGCTCGATCGCTGTCTGGCTGACCCGTCGCGAATTGAAGCTGCCGCCAGGCTTCTGGCTGATGCGGATCGACCGGTCGTGATCGCAGGCGGGGGGATTCACATTTCCGACGCCTCAGGGGAGCTGGCCCGACTGCAGGAGGACGCGCATTTGCCCGTCGCCACCACTTTCATGGGAAAGGGAAGCGTCGACGAAACACACCCGCTGTCGATCGGCGTCGTCGGCAACACAATGGGTATGGGTGCCCGGACTCGAGAACTCAAGTCAACGATCAATGAGGCTGATGTTGTCCTGCTGGTAGGCAACCGTACCAACCAGAACGGCACGGATTCGTGGACGCTGTACCCCAAATCCGCCCGGTTCATCCATATTGACGCCGACCCTACTGAGGTCGGGCGCAATTACGAAGCCTTGCGGCTTGTCGGGGACGCCAAGCTCACCCTCGCGGCATTGCGGACGGCAATTCTGAAGCTCGACCTTATGAAGCGGAGCGCCAGCCGCGCCGCCGTCGAAGGGCGGATCGCCGAGGCAGTAACCCGATGGACCGGGCTTATAAAAGCCGTCACCGAACGCGACGGCAAGAATGTGCGTCCCGAAAGAGTAGCTGCAGAAATCGACAGGCGCTTGGGCGCAAGCGACATCATTACCGCCGACGCGTCTTACTCATCGAACTGGATAAACACCTACATGACTGCAAAGGCGGCGGGCCAACGGTTCCTTGCGCCCCGAGGGCTCGCGGGCCTGGGCTGGGGAGTTCCGCTCGCCATCGGGGCTCAGGTTGCGGCGCCTCAGGCACGCGTCGTTGCGCTGGTCGGCGATGGCGGCTTTGGGCACTCCTGGGCCGAACTGGAGACGCTGCGAAGGCTCCAACTGCCGGTGATAATCGTGGTCTTGAACAACGGCATTCTCGGATTTCAGACGCATGCCGAAGATGTTAAGTTCGGCGAGCACACGATCGCCTGTGACTTCGCAGACGTCGATCATGCGGCCATAGCGAGGGCTTGCGGAATTGACGCCGAGCGGGTCGAGGTCGGTGAGGCGGTCGGCCCAGCCCTTGACCGGGCCTTTGCTTCGGGAAAGCCATATCTGCTTGAAATCAAGACCGACCCCACAGCCAAACCCCCGCTGACCCTGTTTTCAGGGCATTTTCCCGAACCGTTCTAGTCTCGCCGGCTCAACTTTGCGTCTCACGGAAGGAGGGCATTTGGATGGATAATCGTGACAGGGTTGCGCTGGTTACCGGAGCCGCGCGAGGGATCGGGGCCTCGATCGCACGGAAATTGGCATCCGTGGGCCACCCGGTGGTGCTTGCGGACGTGCTTGCCAGCGTCGAGGACACCGCGGCTGCCATTAGGGCAGAGGGTTATCAAGCCCAAGCAGTGCAACTGGATGTTTCGGACGAAGCATCCGTTGCAGATCTGCCACAAAGGCTTGGCGGGTGGTGGTCGGATCTTGGCGTGATCGTCAACAACGCCGGAATATCGCCAAAGGTCGAGGGTCGGAAGCGGCTTGTCGAGGATATCCCTTTGGACGAGTGGCAACGGGTTATCAGCGTTAACTTGACCGGGCCATTTCTCCTATCACGCCGGGCCATCCCGGCGCTCAAGCGCCGCCGCTGGGGACGTATTGTCATGATGACAAGCCAAGCCGCGCATACGCCCAGCAGCATCACTGGCGCCTACTATGGCGCGTCCAAAAGCGGACTGATGGGTTTTGCACGCACGTTGGCGCTTGAGCTTGGGCCGTTTGGCGTCACGGTGAACAGTGTGGCGCCCGGCCGCATAAAGAGCGAAATGGTAGCCGGTTCAACCCAAGCTGCAAACGAAGCTTTCGTCGCCAGCATTCCTGTGGGGCGGATGGGTGAGCCTAACGAGGTCGCCGAAGTCGTTAGTTTTCTTGCCAGCGACGCTGCGGCCTACCTGACAGGCGCAACCTTAGACGTCACAGGCGGTAGCTACATGCCGTAAGCAGCATCGACAGGCCTGTCTGCCTGTGCTGCGACGAACAACGATAACGGGCGGACAACAGTGCTATAGGCTCATTGCGATGAATCTCTCTAATCGGTCCAGCCATGGAACTTCGTGAACCACTCGGTCCGGTCGAAAAGGAAGAGACGCTTACCGAGAAGGTTTACCGTCGTGTTCGCACAGCACTGGTTTCGGGCCAGTTGGTGCCAGGTCAGAAGCTCGTCCATCGAAACCTGTCTGTTGAATTGGAGGTCAGTCCAACGCCTGTGCGGGAAGCCTTGCTGCGGCTTGTTTCAGAAGGCGCGCTTGACCTAGATGCCCGCGGCGTGGCCTGGGTCCCCCACTTGCCTCTCGCCACCTATGAGGAAATCATAGAGCTTAGGGTCGACCTCGAGGGCCGAGCGGCGGCACGAGCCGCCCAGCTTGCCACTGCACAAGACGTGGCATCGCTAAAGGCTATCCACGATCGACTGGCAGAGGCCCGCCGCAGAAATGATACCTCCAAGGCCCTTGAGGAAAATGAACGCTTTCATTTTGGTGTCATCGAGATCGCTCGCATGCCGGTGCTGCGCAGGATTGTCGAAAACCTCTGGACACAGGTGGGCCCCACCATCCGCCTCTTCATAGCCGCACCGCGTCCTATCTCACGCGGCTTGCATCCTCATGAAGAACTCTTGCGAGCGCTCGCTCGGCATGACCAGGAAGCGGCCCGAGCTGCTGTGGAGCGCGACCTTCGAGACGGCGCCAAAGTCCTTGCACCTTTGCTGTCCAGCGTTTCGGAAACGCGCTAGCGGTCCGATCTGCTAGCAAGGGTAAGAAGCCTGGCGATTGATGTGGAAAATCGCCTTGTCTCAAATAATCAGCCGCACGAGCGGTGATCTACGCGCTCCTCCCCCCGGGGGTCAGCGTGGTCGTCGGTAGCTGGTCCAACTGATTGCCGGCGTATTGCGAGTACCTAGCGGAATTGGCCTCGCCCGCGCGTCTTTGCCGCGAGAAGCCTTCGATCGGCGGCCAACGAACCTTACGTCTCCATCTGGAGCGCTTTCACGTTCACCTTTAGCGTAAGCGGTGTTCTGACAGCACCTTTCGCACATGACCGGAAGGAACGATGTTCGAAGGCCTCGAGGGCTTCGACACATGACGATTTCAGAGCTTACGCTTAAGTCCAGGGATGAAGAGCCGGTTCGTCGGCTTGAGATCTTCACTGGCGCCGGTCGGCGGCGAGAATGGCTGCCGGATGAGAAGGCGCGGATCGTGGCGGAAAGCTACGAGGTTGGCGAGACCGTGAGCGCGGTGGCCAGGCGCTATGCCTTGTCTCCGCAGCAACTGTTCGCGTGGCGTCGGGCCGCTCGTCAGCCGTTGACGGCGTCGGCACCTGAACCGCTCTTTGTTCCGGCGGTGGTGACGGCGCCGGCTCCGGAACCCGCGCCGACGCGTCCAGCGCAGCCGCGGAAGCGGAAGGCGACCCGAGATGCTGGCGTGATCGAGCTTGAGATTGACGGCATCGCCATGCGGGTCGGCCGGGGAGCCGACGCCAAGACGGTTGCGGCGGTGATCCGTGCACTGAAGGCAACCTCGTGATCGGGCCGACGGGCGCCGTCAAGGTCATGGTGGCAACGAAGCCGGTAGACTTCCGCAAGGGTGCGGAGGGGCTGGCTGCGTTGGTGCGCGAGACGATGGGCGCCGATCCGTTCAGCGGTGCAGTCTACGTGTTCCGGGCGAAACGAACGGATCGGATCAAGCTGATCTTCTGGGACGGCACCGGCGTCTGCCTCTATGCGAAGCGGCTGGAGGATGGCGAGTTCCGTTGGCCGAAAGTGCAGGATGGCGTGATGCGGCTGACGGCCGCTCAGTTGTCGGCGCTGCTTGAAGGGCTTGATTGGCGGCGGGTTCATGAAGCCCGCCGGACGCGCGCTCCGGCGCAGGCGGGTTGATCCGCGACCAAGTGAATCAGCCTGGATTCCGCTGTCGCCCGGAACTGGCGAATATGGTCTGATCCGATCATGGCGATGACAGCGGACCAGCTTCCCGACGATCCGGATGTGCTGAAGGCGATGGTCCTGGCGCGCGATGTCGAGAATGCTCGCCTGACCCAGATCATCAAGGAATTGCAGCGTCACCGCTTCGGCCGCCGGGCCGAGAGCCTGCCCGAAGATCAACTGCTGCTTGGCCTTGAGGAGGCCGAACAGATCGAGGCGGCAGGCGAGGAAGAGGCCGAGCGTGCCGATCCTGCCACGCGCAGGGAGCGCACCGCAAAGCGGCGGGCGAACCGGGGTGCGCTGCCGGCGCATCTGCCTCGCATCGAGATGGTCGTCGACATCGAGGACCATGCCTGCCCATGCTGCCGCGACGGACTTCATCGGATCGGCGAAGACGTTAGCGAACGGCTCGACATCGTGCCGGCGCAACTGCGCGTGATCGTCGTACGGCGGCCCAAATATGCCTGTCGTGCCTGCGAGGACGTGGTCGTGCAGGCTCCGGCGCCCGCCCGGCTGATCGAAGGCGGTCTGCCGACCGAGGCCACCGTCGCGCAGGTTCTGGTCTCCAAATATGCCGATCACCTGCCGCTCTATCGCCAGGCGCAGATCTACGCCCGGCAGGGCATCAATCTGGATCGCTCCACCCTCGGCGACTGGGTCGGCCGCGCCGCCTGGCATCTGCGTCCGGTCCACGAGCGGCTGCTGGAGAAGCTGAAAGCCTCGCCGAAGCTCTTTGCCGACGAGACCACGGCGCCGGTGCTGGATCCCGGCCGCGGCAAGACCAAGACCGGGCAGCTCTGGGCCTACGCTCGCGACGATCGGCCATGGCAGGGGAGCGACCCACCTGGCGTCGCTTATGTCTATGCGCCGGACCGCAAGGCCGAGCGACCGATCGCCCATCTGGCGGGCTTCACCGGAATCCTGCAGGTCGACGGCTATGGCGGCTATCGCGTGCTCGCCGACAAGAGCGGCGCAACGCTCGCCTTCTGCTGGGCACACGTGCGCCGGCGCTTCTACGAACTCGCCGCAGCCGGCCCAGCGCCGATCGCCAGCGAGGCGCTCCGGCGCATCGCAGAGCTCTATCGCGTGGAGGACGACATCCGCCGCCAGCCAGCAGACGCCCGTCGTGCTGTGCGCCAGGAAAGGAGCCGGCCGATCCTGGTCGAGTTCGAGCCGTGGCTGCGCGAGAAGCTCGGCCTGATCAGCCAGAAGACCAAGCTCGCCGAGGCAATCCGCTATACGCTGTCACGCTGGGAGGGACTCACCCGCTTCCTCGACGACGGACGCATCGAGATCGACTCTAATACCGTCGAGCGGTCGATCCGCCCGATCGCGCTCAACCGAAAGAACGCCCTCTTCGCCGGATCGGACGGTGGTGCCGAGCACTGGGCCGTCGTCGCCTCGCTCATCGAAACGTGCAAGCTCAATAGAGTCGAGCCACTTGCCTACCTCGCGGACGTGCTCGCCAGGATCGTCAGCGGACATCCCAACAGCCAGATCGACGAACTTCTGCCCTGGGCCTATTCCAACCGCGCCCTCGCACCGAGAGCTTTGCACAGCAAGGTTCAGTGAAAGTACGACGCGATCCTAAGTAAACGGCTATGCCCAAGCAATTTTGAAAGGGCGCAGTTAGTCATTGCTACCTGTGGCTTCGCGGACATCATCCCTGAGAGCGGACATGAACTCGTCTGCCTTCCGCACAGCAAGCCCCGCTGCCATTCGCTGCCCATCGGCCCAGATAGCTTGAAGCGCCGGATCCTTAAAGACATCGGCAGTGTCTGCCTGCTTCAGTATCTGGGCGCTCCGGCTATGGACGATTGCGACAGCGCGCTCAGCGTCCTCCATCCCAAAGTCATTGCCTCTTATCCGACCAAAGGGCTTCTGGTCCGCTTCCGGAAGCTCATGCCCGGTAACCAGGTTGAATGCCTCGTCCAGCCTGTCGGCTACGCACACGTCGCCTCGTTCAATTCTGAGTTTCGTTTCGACTTTCATAGAGCTCTCCTCGTTGTCTGGTCCCATTATACCCTTCGGCACTCATGATGTTGAACGACGCGTTGAGCTTTTTTAGACGCGGGTGCGTTCCAGACGACGCTTACCCTTTAGCTGTGCGCCTCTTTCGCATTGGACGCCGCTATACCAAAACGCGCGGTTCGAACTTGATCCGATCGAGCGTGATCATGCTCTTGAATTTGCGAAAATTGGCGTTGGTATACAGTTTCGTTTTGACGAAAACGTCGAATGCCTCAACGTCTTCCAACCGCGACAATTAGCACGAAGTCCGCATCCCCTGTGACCATATAGCATTGCGTTACTTCCTTTCCGCCCGCATCGCACGTTTGAACTCATTGATCAGATCCAGCCGCTCGCGATCGAGCTCCACGTTAACAACCACAGTCAGAGATTTGCCAAGCGCTTTCGGGTTTACCAGCGAGATGTCAGCCACGATCACATTGTCCGAACGCAGCTTGTTGATGCGTCCATGCAGGAGGCTCCCGAGGACCCCACGACCTCTGCCAGCTCTGCGAATGAAAGTCGATTGTTGTTCTTTAGTGCCGAGAGGATACGTCGGTCGAGATCGTCCATCGGAGGTGCCGGTGAATATTTGCAGGGAACCAAGCTGCATTACCCGCTGGCCTCTTCGATGCAACGACGCTGTGGTTCCATCTGCAGATCCCAAACTCTGGCACCTGGTCGTCGAGCCCGCGGATGCGCAAAGGACTTCCTTGTGCGGCGGAGGCGAAAATTCCAACATCGCGAAAGCTGAAGCATCGACCACCTGACCATATCGCCTTGTGCTGGGTATCTCGCTGCTAGATGGCGTTGATATACAAACTGCATTTGACCTGCACCAGCCAACGTTCGATCCTCCCGCCAATGGGAACGGCTGTTTCTGAACAGCGGACTCGGCGCCCTTTGACGCGGCCCGAGTGCTGATCGAGCGCAGGATCACCCGAGCGTGCAATGACGCTCTGGCATTCTTGGCCATTGTCTCAGAATTGCAAAATGGAGTTGAAATCAATGACGATCACCAAAGGGCCACAGGCGTTTCCTCGCGCGGAATTCTTGCGCAGGCTTGGCACTGTCAAAGAAGAGATGGGCCGCCGCAATGTCGATGCCCTCGTCGTTTCCGATCCGAACAACATTACCTACCTTACTGGATACACGGCAGTCTCTGGTTATGTGCCGCAAGGCCTCGTTGTTTTGATCGACGAAGAGGAGCCATCGTTTATTCTGCGCCAGTGTGATGCGCCGGCGGCGCTCCACCAGGCGTTCATGGATCGGAACAAGGTGATTGCGTATCCGGAATACCTGATCGGGAATCCAGAAAAGGATGGGTATGACACACTGATTGATTTCCTGAATGACGCCGGCGTCGCAAACCGCACCATTGGACTCGAGCAGAACAGCCTACCGGTAACGGCGACGGAGAAATTCAAGAGACGTTTGCCCAAGGCGAAGGTCGTGGATTGTACACTAGCCGTAACCTGGATCCGCCTGGTCAAGTCGGATCTGGAAATCGAGGTCATGCGGGAATGTGCTGCCATCTCCGATGCAGCGGTCCTGCGTGCCGCCGAGGTGATCCGCCCTGGTGTGCGCGAGGCCGATGCTGTTGCGGAAATCGTGGGAACGTTGGTCCGCGGCGTGAACGGCAAGCCGGGGACGCTCATCAAGCTGGTGGGCCTGTGTTCATCGCCTCGCACGGGAACCTGCCACATTCCCTGGAGCGAGGATGTCTTCCGCGACGGATCGCAAATCAATCTGGAGCTTGGTGGTTCGCGCCACGGCTACGCCGCCGGCCTTATGCGCACTTACTCGATTGGTGCGCCGAACGATCGCTTGCAGCGCATTCACGACGCCGAAGTCGAAGGCCTGGAGGCAGCGCTTGGAGCCGTTCGCCCAGGAGCGACCTGCAGCGATGTCGCCGAGGCTTTCAACCGGACCATCGCCAAGCGTGGCTTCAAAAAAGATACGCGTTGCGGCTACGCCCACGGAATCGGCTGGCTTGAGCCCACTGCAAGCCTGAAGGAAGGCGACATGACCGTGCTCAAACCGAATATGACGTTTCATCTAATGTTGGGCAATTGGGTCGACGAAGATTTCGGTTATGTAATCAGTGAGACGTTCCGGGTGACGGAAAAGGGCGCCGACGTGCTCACATCCGCCCCGCGGAAAATCTTCCAGATTTAAACTTGGTCAACTGCGCCCATCAAAGCCAGGGCTGGTAGGCAGTCTGTCAGACCTGGCTCAGCACCCGCAAACGCATGATGTCTCGTCGTCGTGCGGATGCAGAGGCTGATCCGGCCGATAACCGAGCAATATCGTCTTGCGGCCGGTCAGCCGCAGCCAACCCGAAGCGAGATGTCGCAAGTTTCCGGCCGGGTACTAGAATGGTCTCGTACCGGATCGCAGCCTCCGCATTAGCCGTACATAAGGATTGATCGTGCCTCACGCGCATAAGGAAGGGTCGATGTACCGAATGCCATACGGCTTCGGACCGACCGCAGGGCCTCGGCAGGGGCCGGACAATGGACCTTTCGATTGGTCGAACACCCCGCGCCGTTGGTCCGCGGCGGTGAGTTTTCTTACGGACCCTAAATCTCTTGATCATTTGCTGCCGCCGCAGTTTGAGCTCGCCGGCGAGCCCGTCGTTACGGTGGAATTCTTCGTGCTGAGCGAACTCGCCTGGTTGGCCGGCCGCGGCTATTCTATGCTTCAAGTGCGCTTTCCTGCCGCCTTCGGTGGCAACCGGGACCGTGCTGTCGGCACCTTCCTTTCAGTCCTGTGGGAGAATCTTGCCGATCCGATTCTCAGCGGCCGTGAGGAGTTGGGGTTTGCGAAACTGTGGTGCGACCTTCCTCCGCCTAGGATCATGGGAGATCGGGTCACCTGTGCAGCATCATGGCTTGGGCATGAATTCGCGGTCCTTGAACTTAGCAACCTTGTCGAGGCCGAGCCCCGCACGCCGACCTACCCAGGTCTTGGAGGCAGTCAGAACGACGGAACCCTTCACTACAAATACATCCCGAAAACAGGCGAATGGGGAAAAGCTGCTGTCGCTCACGCCTGCTTGACCCCGCCGGCGGGCAATCCGACCACGCAAAGGCTGCGTATCGGAACCGGGCAGGTCACATTCAAACCCACCACTTGGGAACAGATGCCAACGCAGTATCACATCGTCCAGACACTTGCTGCCCTGCCCGTCCTGGAGCAACGGGAGGCTTGGTGTGTGGAAACGCGGGGGGCGTCTGACCTGTCCCAACAACGGGCTTTGGCCTGAGCGATGCCGGGAGATACAGCTATGGCTGCCACGCACCTAGAAGGTCGCGTCGCGCTTATAACCGGCTCAACGAGCGGTATTGGCCTTGCTATCGCGCGAAGACTTGCAAGGCAGGGCGCAACCGTATGCCTCCACGGGCTGGGGGATGCTAAGCAGGTCGAGTCGGCGATTTGTGCCGTGGCGTCGGAAGCTGGCGTGCGGCCGCGACATTTCGGTGGAGATCTCGGTAGCGCGGCGGTGGCCACGACTCTCATCGAGGAAGTCGAGAAGAGCGTGGGCAGCGTGGATGTCCTGGTCAACAACGCGGGCATTCAGCATGTTTCCCCCGTTGCCGATTTTCCGCTTGAACGGTGGAATGCTGTCTTGGCAATCAATCTGACCGCGCCGTTTTTGACTATTCAGCGCGTGCTTCCAGGGATGTTGCAACGCAACTGGGGACGCATAATCAACATCTCCTCGGCTAGCGGTTATCGTGGTGTCCCGCATAAGGCGGCGTACGCGGCTAGCAAGCATGGCCTGCTCGGCCTTACCAAGGTGGTTTCCTCCGAAACTGCCCAAACCGGCGTCACCTGCAACGCGGTGTGTCCCGGGTGGGTCATGACGCCGCTTGTGGAGCGGCAGATCGAGGCTCGAGCGGCAAAGGACGGAGTCGACTTTGAACGCGCCGCCTTCGAGATGGTATCGGCCAGCCATCCCTCCGGCCAGTTCGTGAAGCCAGAGCAAATCGCAGGACTTGTCGCGTACCTGTGCTCGGAGGACGCCGACGAAGTACGTGGTGTGGGTTGGAACGTGGACGGCGGACGGCTTGCGCGATAGCTGCGGGCTTGGACACGCGCACCGATTGGGTTTTTGCTCGCATTTGCGACAACTCTGACCGCCGGTGCGCCCTGCCTCTCAAAGTCGAGCCAAGCTTAGCTGAGCTGCCACGTGCAACTAGGAGCGCTTGGCTGGAGCGAGCAGGTGTCTGTTGTCGTTTCAACGGCTCAGGCGGATCCAAACCCCTGAGCGACGATTTCGACCTCAAACTCGGTCTTGTTGGTACATCAATACATTATGCTCGCGTCGGGCCGGAGGCCTATGCGGCGCGATGGTGGCTATCTGTGCTTCCACATCTTCAGGAGTTGCTTTGGCTTCGGTCGCTTCTAGTGCCAAGTCTTTCACAACCTGCGAAACCAGCGCCCGCGCCGCTCCCAGTAACGCACTTCGTTCCTCTCTTGGATTTGCTGCAAGAACGACAGTCCGCGAGATAGCGGGATCGACAATCTTCACGCAACGCAGCTGGCCGAGCGATGCTTCGCGCTGGATCGCCGATGGGGTCAGTATCGAACAGACCTTCCCATCCGTCACCATATCGATGATGGTGGAGAGCGAATCTATTTCAAACCGTACGTCCAGTGCACAGCCATGGCGCGCGATGAGGTTGGTGACTGAATGTCCAATGCTGTTCGCCCTTACCGGGATAGCTAACGGAAATTTCTGCAGATCGGACAACCGCACCGTATTTTCGAACGGTGGTTTGTTCGGAGGCACAACGAGGCAAAATTCCTCGCGGGCCAGGATCGCAGCATCTTGGTTTTCGACGGTGCTTTCGAGGATTGCGAGGCTGAAACGACCTTGAGCCAGCCATTCTTCGATGGGGCCGCTCATCCCTTCAACAATCTTGATCGAGACCATTGGCAGCTGTTCTCTCGCCAGCGCGAGAATCCTGCTCACCATCATCCGTGCGACCCCACACGATATGCCGATCGTGATTTCGCCCGAAGGTGACTTCGCTGCGTTGGTCAATTCTTCTTCGGCGAGGGTTACCCTTTGCAAAATTGCGCGCGCGTGATGTGCCAGCTTATAGCCAGCGATGGTAGGCGTGACACCTGTTCTGTCGCGAACCAGGAGCGATGTGCCGAAGCCTTCCTCCATCTGCCTGATATGAAGACTAAGCGCACTTTGCGCGACGTGTAGCCGCTCCGCGGCTTTGGTAAAGCTGCGCGCTTCCACCACACCGAGGAAATATCTCAGGCGCCTGAAATCGACAATGCCCGCCCCTCTTATGGTCGGCGCAGCGAGCGAGGCTGCGAAATCATCGGAGCGCTCGAGGCGTTCGTTCAGTACACCGGCTTTTTGAGCGGTTTGTGTGTGCGAGATACCTAGGCGCATCACGTTAGGGGTGATGTTTCGGCGGGGGTCGAATGCTTCCGCTTCGCGCGATTGCTTCATCGGGTTCCAACCTCCTGCTTGGGATGAAGTCGGTGTTAGGGAACACCGGCTTCGACGGGCGCGGACGCGCTGACATGCCCAATCCTTTCGGGCCTTCGTCAGGCGATGGCAGCTGACCCTGCCGCTGCCATCGCCTGGCAAACAGAATTGCCTGTGAGGTTGACCTCACCGGGCATCCCGCCGTGTGCCGCGAGCCCGATCCGAATTCCGAGGGCGGAATCGAAGTGAACATGATGCCGACACATCGCCCGATGTCGAAAGTGTCCGCCGCGCGGATTCGCTTCCGAGCCTGCCACGCAACAATTCACTACGTGCCCGACGGCCAAGCGATACAACGTTCCCGACATTGTTTTTCATCGCGCAAGACCTCATACCGTCGCTACCGGCGTCAGCGGCGAGCCGAAAGAGCCAGGCAGACGCAGTGGCGGCGCGGTCAAAAAGAAGCGGTTGCGACCGTTTTTTTCGAGCCAGCCAGCAAGTTCAGTTAGGTACCAGAGTTCTCCAAGTGGGATGCCCGATTTGAAGAGACACTGCTGATGGAGCGGGAGTGCTGCGCAATGCTGACAGCCGGCGGGCACCGGGCTGGGGTAACCTTCAACAGCAAAATTGTCGGCGATCAGCGCAGCAATGCCGCTCACTTCCAGCCAACCAAGCAGCCTTTCGTCCCGACCATCAAGCACCGCACAGGCATTGTGCAGAACCTTGGGGTCGGGCGTCCCTTTCATGTCTATGAGCAACTGAGCAAATCCCGTATGCAAACAAAGCATATCGCCCGGTTCGACCTCCACGGTCTGATCTTGCAGCGCACGCATCAAGTCGTCGTAGCCCACCCACTTTCTTGCTGTTCCATAAATCTTGGCCAGGTCCACTAGAATGCCGCGCCCTTGCATACCGGTTTCGGCGAGCTTTTCGATTCCCAATCGCCGAGCTCTAGCTCCGTCCTTGTCGTCCGGTCCCAGTATATCTGTGCCGCCCCTGAACCCATTATAGTAGACGACCTCGGGAACTCCGTCGCCATCGGCATCGAAATACTGACCAATATGACTGAGGGCGTCCCACTGGGTCGAGTACTGCGTGTAAAGCGTGATGCTGTCATCACAGGACGTATCTATATAGTGCTCGTTTTCCAGTCGAAGTGGATAGTTAACGCTTGGCTTTCCGCCTTTGCGCAGCGCAAGATGGCGCTCAGGTGGTTTCCTGTTCGGATTAAGAGCGGTGCCGCCGGGCAAATCCAGGGGCAGACTGAGGCAGAACGTCTTCCCAGTCTTTATCTCCGTCGCGGCTCTTAGTCGGCGCTCGTCGGTGAGGAGGTTGACGCGACCTAACTCGTCATCATCTCCGAACACCCCCCAGTTCGCTCCCTCCGGCTTGTTCTTCCAGCGCTCACTCACCTGCCAGCTCCACTGTCCTGCACTAAGCCCGCGGGAGTTCCGTGGGCTTAGAAAAGCACTGGCGGAAAACCCAATCTTTGATATTTTATAAAAAATAATCTTTGCGATGACAAGGGGCTTCCCCTATGCCTATCCCAAAGAAATCTGCATATTGATGTCGAGGTCTGTCCTGAGAAAGTTGCCGAAGCGATGCGCGAACTGTCCCGTGCCAATTTAGCATCACGCGCCTATGCTGAGATTCGAAAGGAACTCATCGCCGGCCAATTTGAGCCCGGGGAGGCTCTCAAACTCCGTGAGCTGTCGGAACGACTGGGAACAAGCCAAACTCCCGTACGGGAGGCGCTCATGAAGCTTGCCGCGGAGCGGGCATTGATCGTGGAGCCGGGTCGATCGCCGCGCGTACCAAACCTTACCCTCGCGCGCTTTGTAGAACTGCGCGATATGCGCGTCGCACTCGAAACGCTTGCCGGCAAAGGCGCTGCTGAAAACGCGACGCCTTCACTCACCCAAGAGTTGCGAAGCCTTCATGAACGCCTGCTGCGCGCCAAGAACGAGGCTCGTTTCAAAGAAACGCTCGCACTTAACCGCAGCTTCCATTTTGTCCTGTACAAGGCGGCCGGCCGGGACATCCTGGTCGCCATGATCGAGTCACTTTGGGTTCAGACTGGTCCCTATCTGAATTTTCTGTATCCGGGCACAGTTGCCGTTTCCGACACATCCCATCCGCATGCTCGTATTCTGGCGGGCCTGGAAGCAAAGGATGCTTCCATCGTGGCTACAGCAATCGAGGAAGACATTGTCTATGGAGGGCGGCCCGTCGTCGATCACCTCATTGGACTTAAGCAAGATGACGTGCCGCATCCAGTCTCGGCCCTCCCCATTGGCAAGAGCCGAGAAAAGAGCCTACCTAGGATTGAATAGAGGCCCTGCGGGCTGCTGAACAGCGCTCAATTTGATTTAGGGCGGCTGAGCATGGTGGGCTCATATAGCCCCTTCGCCCTTCAGCGCTCGATACGTTGCGTCAACCGACCGCGCAGTCGCCTCGACAATCATGTCGATTTCGCTCCGGCGGATGATCAAGGGGGGAGCATACCCGAGGATGTCGCCATGCGGCATGGCTCGGCCGATAACACCATTCTCGAGCAGAGCGGCGGCAGCGCGCGCACCGACCTGAAGTTCAGGTTCGAACGGGACCCGTCTTTTTGGATCTCGCATCAGCTCTACGCCGGATAGAATTCCAACGCCTCGAACTTCTCCAACGATGGGATGCCCCTCCAGCTCGGCTTTCATGCGACCGTGCCAATAGGGTCCGACGTCCTGGACGTGCTCCAATATCTTTCGTTCCTTGAGCAGTTCGATATTGGCAAGTGCGGCAGCCGCACAGAGCGTGTGGCCGGAATATGTCCAGCCATGCCCAAGAGCGCCATGTTTCTCGGTTCCTTGCTCCAGAACGGACCAGACGCGATCCCCGATGATCGACCCAGAAATCGGGAGGTAGGCGGAACTCAATCCCTTGGCGACAGTCACGAAATCCGGTCGGATGCCGTAGAGGTGAGAGCCGAATTTTTCGCCGGTTCTGCCGAACCCGCAAACCACTTCGTCAGCGATTAGAAGAACATCGTACTTGGCGAGAACGGCTTGTATGGAAGCCCAGTATCCCTTTGGCGGGGGAATGATGCCGCCTGTCCCAAGTACTGGTTCACCAATGAAGGCCCCAACCGTCTCCGGTCCCTCGGCCAGAATAAGTGCTTCGAGTTCAGCCGCACAACGGCTCGAGAAGGCCTCCTCACTCTCGCCATCATGCGCCTGACGATAATGGTGCGGTGTCGTTGTATGCCGCACCATGTCCAAAGGCAGGTCGAAGAATTTGTGAAAGAAACCGAGACCGGTCAGGCTCCCGGTGACGAGCCCCGACCCATGATAGCCGCGATTTCGAGAAATGATCTTTTTCTTCTCGGGTCGCCCGAGGATATTGTTGTAGTACCATACCAGTTTGATGTTGGTCTCATTGGCGTCTGAACCGGAAAGACCGAAAAAGACCCTTCGCATGTCCTGACCGAAATACTCCACCACAGCTTCCGCCAATCGTGCGACCGGCTCGCTGCCCTGGCCGGCATACACATGCGCGAACGGCAGGCCTTTGGCTTGCTGTGCGATGGCGTCGGCGATTTCTGTGCATCCATACCCCATGTTCACGCAGTAGAGCCCACCGAAACCGTCCAGGCTTTTTCGGCCATCGGTGTCCCAGATATACACCCCTTCCGCGCCGGCCATGATGCGGTTGGGCGTCTCGCCACGGCTGTGCTTTGCCAGATGTGTCGAGGGATGGAACACGAAGGTCCGATCCTTCTCTTGAAGCTGTGCTGTTCCCAAATTGGTCAAACCCATAGCCGTACTCCTCTCGATCGCTTGGCGAAGAACGCTTCGTCAGCCGCTATTTCAGTGACGAGACTAGCGAGGAACACACCTTGGATTTCGCGGATTGCGAAGCTCTAACCAAACAATTCGCGGATTTCATATCGAAACCCGTGGAAAGCGCTGCTCCAGTTATCGTTGCCGCAAAGAAGAGACCGGGATCGGTGAATTCGACTTCACAGGCTTGGTAACGACCAGGCTATAATACTGATCGATCCCAAGGCCCGTCTGCAGCAATCGCTCCATGAACTCTTGATACGCGGCCATGGATGGGGCAGCGACGCGCATCAGATAATCCACTCGGCCTCCAATGCCCCAGCAGTCCAGAATCTCGGGAATATCTCTAACGGCGTTTTCGAAATGGCGCTGGTCCTCGAGGCGATGACGATCCAGCACGACTTCGACCATGACGAAGACCATGCCACCGATGAGGGCAGGACTTAGTCTTGCGTAGAACCCTTCGATGATGCCCGCGGCTTCGAGAATGCGAAGCCGCTCCGAACAGGCAGATGCCGAAAGGTGCACGCGTTTTGCGAGCTCGGCTTTGGAAATCCGACCATCGGATTGGACCTCGGAAAGAATGCGCAGGTCCCAAGCATCCAGACGCAGCGTGTCGGTTTTCGGCTTCATGGTCCTCTATTGCAAAAGCCGCCTTCGGCGGTGATTTCCCCCACTAGGCCATTATTACTGAAACGAGTCGATGCGATAACAACATTTGGCGCCGCTCAGCCATGGCGAGCCTAGGCATGCCCACGGGCCAGCGTGGCTGAAACGCTGAAGATATCGGCAGTATGCGCCAAGAGATCTCGGAGCTGCGGTTGCGCACGGGAAATACTTCGAAAGCTCGTTCCTGCTGAGTTGGCCAGCAGGACCGGCCGCAGGCATGACGGAAACACGGGCTCGGAGTTGAAAAGATGTATCATTGCGAGCCTGGACTAGGAGCGAAGGCGCGACGGACTCAAACACCGATGTCGCGTGGTCTTCTATCGGCCGCCATGCGGTTGCGCCACTCAAGCGGACCGGAAGCGTGGATGGAGTTGCCCTCAACATCGACAGCCACGATCACCGGCATGTCCTGCACCTCGAATTCATATACGGCTTCCATCCCCAAATCCTCGAACGCGACGAGCCGTGCCGACTTGATCGCTTTTGATATCAAATAGGCAGCGCCTCCAACCGCAATGAGATATGGCGTTTTATGCTATCAGAAGCCCGGCAAACCGGCGCATCAAATGCCGCTTCTTCGGTGATCAATTCGCCGGAACGACGACGCCGTGCTCCGTCCGCCACTCCACCCCTACGTCTTCGCCTGGAGTCGCCTGGAAGCTCGAGGCATCCGACTTCGACCGAGCATAGATGGCTTGATTCAGCGCTTCCACTTCGTATTTCAGCGTGCCGCCCAGGTACACGACCTGCCGCACACGGCCAATGATTCGTTGCGTGCCGGATGCAATCGGCGAATTGACTGGAACCAGGACCAGCTTATCGGGCCGGATCACCAAGGCAGCTCGGGATTCGGGCGCGAGAGCCTCTTTGCAGTGCGCCGGTCCAAGCAGATGCCAACCGTCCCCTTTGACGGAGATCGTCTCGCCGTCGCGGCCCACGACCCCGCGGAAGATATTCGCCTCGCCAATGAAGTCGGCAACGAACTCCGTTTTGGGATGATCGTAGATGCCCTTGGGATTGTCCAGTTGCTCTATACGCCCACGATTGAATATTGCGATCCGATCAGACAGGACCAGCGCTTCCTCTTGATCGTGGGTCACGTGCAATACGGTGATGCCCAATTCCTGATGCAGACGCCGCGCCTCCAGTTGCAGCGCGCCTCCCGAAGCTTCTTGTCGAGTGCGCCGAATGGTTCGTCCATGAGCAGGAGACGCGGCCGGTAAACGACGGCCCGCGCGAAAGCCACGCGTTGTTGCTGCCCCCCTGAAAGCTGCCGCGGGAAACGTTCCTCCAGTCCCTCCAGTCCCACAAGGCGCAGCGCCTCGCGCACCATTCCGGCACGCGCGGCCTTTGGGGTGCGCGTCAACGGGAACGCGATGTTCTGTCCAATCGTCAGATGCGGGAACAGCGCATAGTTCTGAAATACCATGCCGATACCGCGCTTGTGGGGAGGTATGTGCGTTGCGTCCTGCCCGTCGATCAAAACTCGTCCTGCGGTCGGGTGAACAAACCCCGCCACCATATTCAGTGTGGTGGTCTTGCCGGAGCCGGAAGGGCCGAGCAAAGTCATGAACTCGCCCCTGCGCAATTCGAGGTTGATTGCGTCGACAGCGACATGATTGCCGTATTTCTTGGTAACCCCTTGCATCACCAGGGCCTGCGACGTCGTTTCGTGCATTACCTCGTCCCGTCGTGTTTGGATGTTCATCATTGCACGCTATCGCCGAGAAGTTGGCGCTTCCCTCGAAAAAGCATGAACCCGAGAATGAGCGAAGTGACTGCCAGAAGAAGCGTCGAGATCGCGGCCGCCGTAGGGTCGATGGAAAGTTTCACTTCGTTGAAGAGACCGACGGGAATGGTGATGACAGCCGGGCTCGTCAGGAACGACGCCACGATAAATTCGTCCCAGGATCCAAGAAACGCGAAGACAAACCCGAATAAAATCCCCACCCGGATCAACGGAGCGGTGACGCGCAAGAAAACCATGGGCGGGTTGGCGCCCATAATCGCGGCGGCACGCTCGAGATTGCGATCCACCGTGACCAGGGAAGCCGTTATCATGATAATGGGGAACGGCAGGTTCAGAACGGCGTGTGCCAGGATCAGCCCGAGCACGGTCCCCACCAGATTGCCGCCCACCGTGATCGGTCCGATCTGCCATCCAAAGGTCCACACAAAAGAACATGCCGATGGCAATCACGACGGTAGGAACGATCAACGGCGACAGAAGCAACGCCGACACCAGGCGCTTTCCAACAAACCTGCCGCGCACGAGCCCAAGCGCCGCAAACAGACCAAGCACGGTGGCTAGCGTTGCCGAACCGATACCGACCTCGAGCGAGGAGACGACTTCGCTTTGCCAGACAGAACTGGACAGCACCACATCGTACCAGTGGAAGTCGAAGCCCACAGGCGGCCATATCATTTCCCGAGCTTCGGTGAAGCTCAACGGCACAACGATCAGCAGCGGTGCCGCCAAGAAAAGGCACACCATGACACCAAAGACGCCAAACAGGAGCCGAGAGAAGAACTTGGGCCTCATTCGGAAACCCCCACGCCGAAGACGTCGCGGAACCGGACGAAAGCGCTGGCAACGATTAGCACCGTAAACGTCACGCAAAGCAGGGCCACGCTGATTGCACTCCCGTATCCCCATTCCACATGCTGGACAGCGATGACGACCTGCTGGGCCACGTACAGATCCCGACCGCTGCCCAAAAGCGCGGGCGTGATATAGAAACCTAGCCCGATGACAAACACGAGGACGCACCCGGCAAGGACGCCAGGCATGCTGAGCGGAAGAATTATGCGAACGAACGTCCGCACGGGTCCCGCCCCCAAAATCGCCGCGGCCCGTGAATAGTCGTGGCTGATCCGGCGCATTACCGCGAAGATCGGAAAGACCATGAAGGGCAACAGAACAGCCAGTATGCCGAACATCACTGAGAAATTATTGCGGATCAATGGCAATGGCGTGCTGATAACCCCCAAGTCGATCAGCGTGGTGTTTACGACCCCGGTATCACGCAGGAGCACGGTTAAGGCATATGTCCGCACAATGAAGCTGACCCATGAGGGGATCAGTACAGCCAGTTGCAGGATCGTGGCCACCCTCGCCGACGAAATGTACATGAGATATGAGTAGGGATAGCCAATGAGCAACGCCCCGAACGTCGCTACAAGGGCCGTCTCGATAGTCGTGAGAAAGGTCTCCCCCACGATTGGGGAAGACACGAGACGAATGTAATTTGCGAAGCCGGGACTGGGATCCACAAAACTTTGGACCACTACAAACGCCAACGGCCAGATGAAAAACAACACCAAAAAGATCAAGGCCGGCAGCACCAGCCATCCCCATCGGTTGGCTGGTGCTGCCTGCGCCTCGTCTTGCCTGGAAACCGGATTTGACGATGTTCCGCGAACGGCTCGGAACCACCGGCGGAAGAGGCCTCGATACCCGGACGCCAGGTTATTGGACGGGCTAAGCGACACAGACATTCAAAAGCTCCAGCATGGTTTGTATCGTTCTAGGACGCCTTCCATTGCTGAAATTGATTGTTGATCTCATCATAGTGGCTGCCCAGCCATGACGCGAGCGTCGGACTATCGAGCAGCACGTGCGGCTTGTCCAAATGACCGGAGGGATACGCGTCGCCCCATTTCGGGTTGGTCTCCGCATGGATGTTCGCGGGGCCGAGGGCGATGCAGCTTGTCTGCGTCCCGTTGATTTTTTTGCTCAGGACAAAGGCCAGATATTTCATTGCCAGGTCCTTGTTCGGATTCCCCTTGGCTACGGCCCGCATATCGGAGGCAACCAGGAAACCGTTCCAGACCTGCCCCACCGGCTTACCGTCGGCATGTGCCGAGGCAACACGATTGGCATACATCATGGTGAGCGGCGTTTCGCCCGATATGAGCAGGTCTTGGACCTGGGCGCCCGTCTCCCAAAACACCAAATCCTTCCTAATGGTGTTCAGCTTCTTGAATGCACGGTCAAAATCCAGCGGCACGATGTCCTTGGGTGCCACACCGTCGGCAAGCAAGGCCATAATAAGGATCGTATTCGGGCTATCTCCAACGCCGCGCTTGCCGGGGAACTTCTCCAGGTCAAAGAAATCATCCCAGCCCGTCGGAATCTTTCCGCCTGTCTTCTCGGAATTATATCCGAGAGTGTAGGCAAAATCGTCAAGCGCGACAGCATAGGTTTGCGCCAGGTCCGGGATCAAGTCCGCTTTGTTGATGACCGAATAATCGATGGGCTCAAGATATTTCTCACCGTTCGGAGGTTGAGCAAATGCCGAACTGACATCCATTACATCAGAGGTATAGTGACGGGTGGTCACCGCGAGCTTGAATTTCGAGTTATCGGCGTTTTCGGGACTGGTCAGGATCTTGATCCCTGCTTCCTTTTCAAATGGTTCGAAAAAGGAAGTGCGCAAGCAATCCGCGTACATGCCTGTCCCGGTTTCAAGCGTCAGGGTTTTGCTCTCCGCCCTCGCCGGACTGAGCAATGCCTCCGGCCCAAGAATCGCGCCCAGCGCCGCACCGCCGCCAATGGCAAGGCCGCCCTTCAGCACGCGTCGCCGAGTGGGGCCCTTCGTGAATCGATTGAATTTCGACATCTCAGATACCATGGTTTCCTCCCTTACTTTAGGATATGCTTCTTTGATTTTCCCGAGGTCTTGTCGTAAGCTGAATTTAGCTCATTTGGTCGTGCTACTAGGTCCCAGCTGAGCTGCCGCATTGACCATGCATTTTCCCCGAAAATGCGTATGTGGTGGAGTATTGGATCGCCGCCACTCACCTGTTTCGCCGAAGATTAGCGATGCTGCAGCTAGCGTCAAATGCAGTTTGCATATGTTCTCATCTCGCATTGAGATAGACGAGAACCGCTGCGCCCCCCCCGCACCAGCGACAGCCATCGCGCGCCAACGAGCCAGCAGCTAGTAAACACCTTCCCTGGAAACGAAATCGGCGACGTCGTCCAAAGTCTTGCTGGTCCTCGCCACAACCTCGAGTGCCTGCTCTTCGGTAATGATGAGCGGAGGACAAAATATGAGTTGATCGCCTACAACCCGGACGATCAGATTATGCTGGAGCGCTGAAGCAAAGGCCTTTGCGCCCGCCTTTCCTAACTGGTTGAACCCCTTTCGGGAAGATTTGTCGGGCACCATTTCCACAGCTGCCATCAGACCGACACCCCGGACATCCCCGACCAGGGGGTGATCCGAGAGCTTGTGGAGGCTCTCTATGAAGACCTTGCCGACACGTGCCGAGTTGCCGACCAAATCCCGTTCCTCAATGATCTTAAGGTTTTCAAGTGCAACCGCAGTGGCAACAGGGTGGCCGGTCGTCGTGTAACCATGTCCCCAAGTGCCGATCTTGGCCGTGTTGTCTGCTAGGATATTGTAGATTTCTTCAGTGAAGAGAATTGCTGCCAGTGGCATGTAGGATGACGTGAGCTGTTTCGACGTCACCATGATGTCGGGTTTAAACCCGAAGTACACCGACCCAAACATTGTACCAAGACGGCCAAACCCGTTCACGACCTCGTCAGCTACCAAGAAAATATCGTATTTGCGGCACAGGGACTCTATTCCCTGCCAATAGCCTGCCGGCGGCACCAGAACGCCAGCAGCAGCCATCAGTGGTTCACCGATGAATGCCGCGATCGTTTCGGGTCCTTCTGCAATTATCGTGTCTTCGACTTCCTTGAGCAAGCGGGAAGTGAAGGCAGCTTCGGTCTCTGCATCATGGCCTGCAGTGCGTAGGTGGGGCGTCGTGAGATGGATTACCGGGATGATCGGTAGGTCGAAATCGCGGTGGTTGTTCGGCAACCCAGTGAGGCTGCCAGACGCCATCGTAATGCCGTGATAGCCTTTAGTCCGGGCAAGAAACTTTTTCTTTTCCGGTTTCCCCCGTGCGTTGTTCACGTACCAAATCATCTTTACAACGGTGTCGTTTGCCTCCGAGCCCGAGTTTGTAAAGGACACCCGAGTGAATTGCTCAGGGGACATCTCGACCAACTTCTCCGCCAGCCGGATGTTAGGCTCGTGGCTCATATGATTGAACGTATGATAAAAGGGAAGCTTCTGCATCTGCTTGGTCGCGGCTTTGACGAGCCGCGACTCGCTAAATCCGACTGCTACGGACCACAGGCCTGCGAAGCTTTCGATGTATTGCTTGCCGTTGATGTCATAGACGTAAATCCCTTCACCGCGATCCATGATAAGCGGCCCCTTGGTCTCGTGCAGGCGAGCGTTCGTGAAAGGATGCAGGCCGGTCGCTATGTCCGCTGCGGCCAACGAATTCGAGAATTGGGCTCCAGTGCTCATTTTCACTGCTCCGGTGTTCTAGGGATGGAAAGCTTCCGGCGAAGCAGCGCTTTCGATCTGAAAGCCTTCGCACCGTAGACCCACGTGACAACATGAACGTAGGCAGCAAGTACAATCCATCAGCGGTGTGCCCTCGTCAAATGTGCTTTTTAGATCGACCCATCTAACAACGCGATGGTGTTCACCCGCTTAGGGCGGCTTACATGTGCGGCACGTCATTTCTGGTCGGCGTTTCATTTCCAATCGCTGCCCCGTTCACTGATCGCAGTGGCATCACTTACACTGACAGTTCTCATAGCGATTGGGCTTGCCGACCCGTGGCAATCATCCTCGGTGTCAGCCCCCGTGGCAGGCGGCTATCGGCGATATCGTGGAAAGGGCGATCTTCCAGCTGCCGTCATCCTTATCAACTTCGGCTTCAATACTGTTCGGAGCGTGGGTCGGCGCGCGGCGGCATCGTTGCCCCCTTCAGGCCCTTGATCGCTCTCGTCCTGAGCACACTCAGCTATGTGGTGCTGTGGTGTCATTTGGCGGTCTAAATGGACCGTTCCATCCTCAGCCTTGCCGCGCGAACAGATGACCACGGCGATCTATGACGGCGTGCGCTTGAGGGCGATGTCTGCCGAAATCAAGGCAGCGATTGCACGCAGAGCCCTTCTCGGTCTAGCAGGCATCGCATTCTCGCGCTGCTGCCTTTGGTCGTTCGTGATCACCCGAATGGTGGTCTGTTGGCCCATGGTGTTCTGATGGCCGGTTTTGGGATAGGTGCGTTTTTCCCAGGCGTCGCGGCCGGTCGCTTGTGACAGTAATGTCTCAGGAACGGTTAATCAAACTTGCATGCCTTGCGTGCGCGACCTGCTCGATTGCCCTTGCCCTGGGGAGCATGAGGAATTGTGTGGCAGCTATGCCGCCGCCCGGTTACCGGACATCCAAATTGTATATGAGTAACATCTAACGAAAAGAACAAAGCATAAACGAGGCAGCATGCCCTTGCAAAGGATCTTCATGAACGCGGCGCTCCGGCAGAGGTGGGACGATTATTGATGCAACCCCCATGCGCCTTGTCACCCTGGCCCAATGATCTAACGCAGCATGCGCGTCGATTTCGGTCCGCTACTAACCGGCTCTTGAGCGGCGGGCACCGCGTAGGTGGCACCGGAGCTGGGCGATGGGCGCCGGCGAGCAGCGCATTCGCCGCCCGCCGGTGCAGTCCGCCTTGGGAGGAGCGGCGGTGTTTGAGTAGATCCTGCGATGCAACGGGTGAGCTTCAGGACCGTTTGCATTCAGCATAAAAAGGTCTCATCCGCAACGACGTGACCAACGCTTTGTCGACCCTTGCCGGCTCGCCAAATGTCTGTGAGACTGCGCGTAGTTGGTTTTCCTGCGGGTTTCCAATATATTGTCCGGCTCGCGACCATCGCGTTTTGAGATGGCCGGCCCTGCCACAGCCGGGTCGTCGACCGAACAAACTCAGTTTCGAAATCAGCTTCGCTATTGCGTCCGGCCTACACACCCAGAATCTCTCGACATCGAGCTGGTCACCGACACTCAGCCTCACATGTTTGCTCGCAGCACGGCCTCTATAATGCCGGTCTGGGGTGGCTTTCCGGTTCCGCTGCTCCGTCGACGCTTCCCATAGATTACGGCGCGCGCCCACCACCGCTGGCACGAAGAAGCGCCCACACGATCGGCGCCAGCGACTAGGTCCCAGATGCGCATCCCATAACCGAGATAGCGGCGCTCCTCATAGGCGAAGCGTTCTTCAACACTGAATGCAGCACGCTTGTCCTGCGCTCCCTTGAGGTCATGGCCAGCTGAAAAATGATCGCCCTTGCCGCCTATTACGATCACGCGCACGCCGTCATCATGCACGGCCTCGTCTAACGCATGATTGAGCTCGTCCAAAAGTTGCATACTCTCGGCATTGCGGGCCTCAGGACGGTTGCGAAAGAGCCAAGCAACGCTACCGCGGCGCTCCACGGCTACCTGAGAATAGTTCATTTTGCGCAGTCTCTTCAGTATTCGGACAGCGGTCGATCGCCCCAAGCCAGACGACCGCACGTGAAAATTGATCCAAGCATAAGAATCCCATCGCAGTCCGCACAGCTATCGAGAATGACTTACCTAACGGATATCAGCGACTGAGCAATCCCTTGCATCCCGCTGAAGAACTCAACACGTGACACTCCCCTACGATCGTTTAAATTACGCAGCCAAAACCGTCTCAACCAAGTTCACCCAATAACCGATGCCATAAGGCAAAGCGTCGTCGTTGAAATCGTACGCGGGGTGGTGCAGGCCAGCGGTCGGCCCATTACCAAGGAAAATGAAAGCACCGGGCCGCGCCTCAAGCATGTAAGCGAAATCCTCTGAGCCCATCCGCGGCTTGATCTTGTCGTTCACCGACTCGGGCCCTACGAGATTGCGCGCCGCCGTAATCGCCAAATTGGTTCCCTCCGTATGGTTGAAGGTAACGGGATCATGTCGACGATATTTCAACTCTATATCCGCACCAAATCCGGTCGCAATTCCCTTGGCGGATGCCAGAATCTGCCGTTCCGCGAAGTCCCTTAAACCGGGCACGAGGGTCCTGACCGTGCCGGCCATTTCAACCTGCTGTGGAATGATGTTGTAGGCCTGAGCGGCAGTTAACTTAGTCACGGAAATCACCAGCGACTCGAGCGGATCAGTGTTGCGCGAGACCAACGTTTGCAGGCCTAAAATAATCTGAGCTGCAATGACAACCGGGTCGACAGTTCGATGCGGCGCGGCCGCATGGCCGCCCCTGCCCTTCACAATGATGTCAAACTCGTCAAGCGCGGCCATGATTGGTCCATCGCAGATTCCGAACTTCCCGATCTCCATGCCCGGCGCATTGTGCATGCCAAAGACCTGCGCGATGCCGAAGCGCTCCATAATTCCTTCCTGGACCATCCTCTGACCGCCCAGCGCTCCTTCTTCCGCAGGCTGAAAGATCAATGCAACCGAGCCCTTGAAGTTACGTGTACTGGCAAGGTGTTTCGCAGCACCCAGCAGCATAGCCGTATGGCCGTCATGGCCGCATGCATGCATATTTCCGGGTGTTGTCGAGGACCATGGTTTATTTGACGCCTCAACTATCGGTAGGGCATCCATGTCAGCCCTCAGTCCAATCGTCGGCCCGTCTCCACCCTCTCCCTGAATTGTAGCGACGATACCGGTTTCAGCGATGCCTGTTTCGATATGATTGATCCCGAACGACGCCAGCTTCTCCGTCACGAATCTCGCTGTGTTGTGAAGGCGATAGTCGAGTTCAGGATGCTGGTGCAGGTAGCGGCGCCACTCAGTTGCCTCGCCGTGCAAGTTCCGAAAAGTCTCAACGCTGTGCATTTGTGCAATTCCAAATTCAGTTTCGTCGCCTTCAGGCATCTTTAGTCGAGTGATGATTGGCCGCCGGGCAGCGTACGTCAAATACATTATGCGCATCATTGCCATCTAGTCGCGAGATGTATCCAAGTTAGCGAGCCCCTGCAACGCACGTGGCGCTAAATGCCCGAGTCATAGTCGACGAGGCGTTGCAAGATTTTCGATGAAATCCGGCTTTTCGCCGCGGTAAAAGTGGCCCATCTAATCCAGACCAAGATCCTCGACGTCGCCTCGATTGCCGACACTGCTAAGGCCGTGCTGATCTTTAGCCCAGCGCCTGACGTTGCCCCAGTTTCTATCCAGTTTTGAGTTCGTTTCCGGCGTGGGTTGTGCCTTGCTGGGCGGGTGAAGCGACGGTCGCTGGCGCGGAGCCTTTGGCATAGCGCAGCGCGAGCGACCGTCGCGGATTGAAGGTGGTGACGAACTCGGCCGGTGTCTGCCAGGCGATTTGGGAGTGCGGCCGCGCGGTACAACTCGACGACGGAACGCCCACGGGACTGGTGTTGAGCGCGAAGTTCTTCATCCGTGGCATCCTTGGACCGCGCGGCAGGTCCATATCCATGAAGTAATCGAGAAGGGTGATGCAGCGGTTTTCCGCTGTAGCCTTTCCGGCCGGGTGTCGGACCGATGGTTGGAGGTTCCGGCGTGGATGTTCGATCGGGTGGTCAGCGCGAGCTGGCGCATCACGACCTGCCCCAAGGATTGATCTCGCCGTGCTTGGCGCCTTGGCGACGCTTCTGCAAGATACCCGCACTTCCTCGCAATAGCAGGGAATGAGCGCAGCATTGAACTCTCACGACACGAATCGGGGGGATGTCCATGCTGCGCAAGTCAACGACACACCAGTTCGATCTGTTCTCCAATCCGCCAGTTGCAAAGACGGCTCGTGTGCCGGCGTGGCAAGCACTGCCGGAAGAGACACGCCGGCGGCTGATCCTCGACCACGTCGGCGGCGATCATGCCGGGCAACGGGACGGCGCGGATCATGATGCATGAGAAGATCAGGCCGCATCATCTGGAGCGCAAAGCGATCCTGTATGTGCGGCAGTCGTCAGCCCATCAGGTCCTGCACAATCGTGAGAGCAGCATGCTTCAATATGCGATGTGCGACCGCCTGACGGCCCTTGGCTGGTCTCGCGTAGAGACGATCGATGACGATCCCGGCCGTTCCGCCGCCGGCGGCGTCGTACGCGCCGGCTTCGATCGGATGGTCGCTGAGGTCTGTCTCGGCAGGGTCGGGGCGGTTGCGGCACGGGAGGTGTCGCGGTTTGCCCGCAACAGCCGCGACTGGCAGCAGCTTATCGAGATGTGTCGTGTCGTCGATACCGTGCTGATCGACCAGGAGACGGTCTATGCGCAGCGTCAGGGCAATGATCGGCTGCTGCTGGGATTGAAGGGCAGTCTCAACGAGTATGAACTCGATCTTCTGCGCCAGCGTTCGCTGTCGGCCCGCTACGAGAAGGCCCGCCGCGGCGAACTCGTCGTCGCAGCCCCTGTCGGCTTCGTGAAGGTCGGCTTGAGAAGGAACCTGATCGGCGTGTGCAGGAATCCATTACCCTGGTGTTCGACAAGGTTGCTGAGCTCGGCAGCGCCCATCAGGCCTTGATGTGGTTTCTCGAGTATGGGCTGGATTTGCCCGCCAAGCGCAACAATGGCGAAGTGGTCTGGCGCAGGCCGAGCTATGCGACCATCCACCGGATGATCGAGAACCCGATCTACGGCGGCACCTACGCCTATGGTAAGACTCGTGTCGCGCCGGGATTGGGCGATCCGCCGTTCGAGCAGGTATCCGACGCAGGACGCGCGAGGAATGGCTGGCGCTGATCCCGGACAGCCATGAGGGCTATGTCAGCTGGGAAAGGGCAGAGGCGATCCGCAAGATGGTGAGCGACAACGTGCCCACGAGCCGACATCACGGGGCGCCCAAGCATGGCGAGGCTCTGCTCGCCGGGCTTGTCCGCTGCCGGCGCTGCGGCCGCAAGCTCACGGTGCGGTACACTGGCATCAAGCACAACATTCCGCGCTATTCCTACTGGCGGGGTCTGCTCGACAATGGCGAGCCGCGATGCATCGCTTTTGGCGGACTGCGCGCCGATGATGCGATGAGGAAGCGCTCCTGCGAGTCGGTGAGCCGGGAGCGATTGCTGCCGCTGCCGAAGCTGAGGCGCAAGCTGCCAATCGTCGTGACCAGGTCCGGGACGCCCTAAGTCGGGATCTTGAGGCTGCCCGCTACGCTGCCGACCGGGTCTTCCGGCAATACGACGCGGCCGATCCCGAGAACCGGCTGGTCGCGGCGGACCTGGAAGCGCGTTGGAACCAGGCACTCATCCGTGTCGGTGAGATCGAGAGCAAGATCGCAGCGCATGATGCCGCGACGCCGAGGCCATCCCCTGTGTTGGCAACGGGCATCACGGCGTTGGCCACAGACCTTCAGGCTATCTGGTCGGCGCCAACGACGGACGCCAGGCTCAAGAAGCGCATCGTTTGCACCGTCATTCAGGAAGAGGTCGCCGATGTCGACGATAAAGCCTCCGAGATCGAGCTGCTGATCCACTGGATTGGCGGCGGCCATACCGAGCTGCGCCTGCCGAAGCGCCGGCGTGGACAGCGCAACAGTACCTCTGGTGATATCATCGCAGCCATCCGGCAACTGGCCGGCGATGATCTGATCGCCGGCATTCTCAACCGCAACGGCCTAGTGACCGGGCATGGACACGGGAGCGGGTCACCGCACACCGATCGCATCACAAGATCCCGGTCTTCCGATCGCCACCACGCTGCAGCGCTCGAAGGGTGGCCAGTTCGCCCTGCATGCCAAATCTCTGCCCGGCAACCGCAGACATGGAAAAGACCATCGGCAACGAGATCAGCCGCATTCTCGCTGATGCCGGATATCGCGGTCACAACGCCCCAGACAGCCACAAGTTCAGGGTCTTCACCGCTGGCCAGAAGCGCCGCGTCACACGTGCCATCAAACCCCAGATGCGCCGCAGATCGGCGGTCGAACCCGTCATCGGCCATATCAAGAACGAGCATCGCATGGCCGAAACTACCTCGCGGGCCAGCACGGCGACGCCATCAATGCCATCCTGGCCGCCGCTGGCTACAACTTCTCGCTTCTGCTCAACTGGTTCAGGTTTCTTTTGGCCTTTCTCCTCGCCACCTTCCAGTGCCGCCCAAAACAACGCCGGGTTTGAGCCGTCTCATTGTTCACGGTCGACTCGATAGCGTGCCTTCCTCTCTGGCGAGCGACTCTGCTCTCAGCCCACCGACGCCATTATCATCCGACGGACCCCAATGATGTCATAAACTGGCAACTTAGTGCGGCGACGGATCGCTGGCGCAACCAATGGGAATCCCGCGCATTCGAACAGGATCGCGGCAATCGCTGGATGCGCGGTTCTCAGTCGCGCGATGCAAGCGCCGACATCCATTTCCATCGCGTCGACATCAGTCGGCGGCGCCGGATGCTTCAATTCATCATGCCAATACTTACTGCCTTCAATGCCACCAACTACAACTCTTTCCCTCTCTGCCGGGTCATCAATCCCGAGTAGATCGTCGCCGCAATGCGTGGAGTCGTAGGTCAGGACCGCGATCTTGGCCGACGGCGGCAACTGGCGGATCAGCGCGGGGAGGAGGAGCAGGCTCGACAACGCCACAGGCACGTCTACCGATGCGGCCACAGCCGCTTGATGACGGATGGTGAAGCCGCAGTTCGAACTTACTGCAACAGCTCCTCGCTCGACCAGGCGCCGAGCAGCGGCAATGTAGGCAGGCTCAAGTGCTGGATCTCCACGGACAACTCTTTCGGCCCAAGCTCCTGCTACAGTTTCCGTGATGATTTGAAAATCAACGCTGGCCGGATTCTGGTCCGGGTCCGGCGCCTCAGGCCGCCCGGGACTGGGCGGCCGCCCTTGATCGAGGGCTAGAACACCGAGAGATCGTGGGGTTTGGGATGACATGGACGGCGTCCTCGATATTTACTCGGATGGTCAGCAGATGCCCAAATGTGCGAATTCGCCACGAAAGCACCTATTATCCTATTATAATGCGTGGCGAATTCATCATCTTTTTGGGAAGTCTAATGCTTGTAGGCCATCATGCCCGGTAAAGCGTATGTGGTGTCTGGCTCAGTATTTCCGCACCACGCTCAGTCACAAGGACATTTTCGCTGGACCCAAACAAGTAACCGCTTTCACTGAACAGAATGAACGGCATGTGCAACGTCATACCAGCCTCAAGAACGTCAGTCGCGTCAGGCTCCAAGCTCAGGTTACCACGTTCTCCCCAATTGATGCCGATTTGATATCCGGCCCGATGGCGAAAGACCTGCGGGCGCCCGGAGCGCTCGATGACCTTACGCCCTGCGGCATCCACCATACCAGCGGTCACGCCCGGTTTGATCGCAGCGATCGCCGCTTCTAGAGCCTCCTCCGACAGAGCGTGTAGAGATTCGGTCTCAGCATGCCGACCAAGCACAGCGCACCGCACCAGTCCAGCGGCGTAGGCCAGCTTCGTACCGCCGACTTCTATCATGGCAGGCTCGTTGTTCTTGATCGGATGGCGCAGAGGTTTGCCGTGTGGCAGTTTGTTTCGATCGCCGAACCCCAAAGAAACCATTCTGACATCGTCGCCACCAGCTTTTCTAACCTCACCGTAGATAGCCGCGGCCGCCTCCGCTTCGGTGACGCCACCCCGAATAGACGCCTGAAACGTGCGTACAGCGAGGTCGGTCATGGTCATCGCATCGCGCATAGCCTTGATCTCCAGTTCGTTTTTCACGGCCGCTACCGACGCGACCAAACGACTGGCATCGGCAACCTTCATATTTGGAAGTTGAGCCTGAAGCGCACTAACATCGGCGGGCGCGAGATTCCAGCAGCCAAGTTCGAAGCCAACCTTCCGGCTTTCCAGTCCATACTGCCGAAGAACATCTGAGCATACTTTGGCAAAGTCCTGCTGCTGGGTATAGCCAACAATCTCTTCGACGCAGCTTTCCGCGCGAACGCCATTCACCTCGTATTCCCTGACAACGTATGTCGGCGCGCGACCCGGTGCGAGGATCAACGGGAATGGCATGAAATATCCACCCATTCCATCGTATCCGGTGAGATACCGGAGATGCCCATGGGCAGTGACTAAAAGCGCGTCTAGACCGGCGCGTTCCATCGCGTCAAACACCTTTTTGTGCCTGCGCTCATATTCCGATTTTGGGAATGGTGCGCCGGTCAGCGGAATCGGCGAGAAAGTCATGGCCATGAATCACCTAAGTTAGTTAGCATGTGGCATCGACGGTTCAAAAGTTTTCAGAGAACGGTACGCGCCTCGGTTTAAGTCTCACAGACACCGATGCACCACTTTAGGATCAGCTGACCTGTGATTTACGTCAAATGCAGTTTGCATATTGTTGTCATCTGGTAACGAGATCGCTCGGGGACCCCACAGCTTCGACGGCCTGGCGATAGAGCGGCAGGTGTCGGCATATTTGGACACCAGTGCCTAGGCGACCGTGGCCTCGGTTGGCAGACCGCCCTCGATCAGCCGCGCGGGCCCCGGAGCAACCGGGCCGCGTCACGTGATTGGGCTCAGACCTTGGATGCCGAAACTGCGAAGAAGGAGGATCACACTGACGAGGTAATCCCCATGTGAGGCATATTTGGGCCGGCGCACCACGATCACCCGCAGTTGCGCCGGCGGGATATCGAGCCGCTCGCTGACGTCTTCGCCGATCCGGTGCAGGTCGTTGCGGCAGCAGGGACAGGCGTGGTCGTCGATGTCGACGATCGTCTCGATGCGTGGCAGATGCACGGGCAGCGAGTCCCGGTTGGCTCGGCGCTTTGCGGTGCGCTCGCTGCGTTCGCGCGGGTCGGCACGTTCGGCCGCTTCCTCGCTGTCGGCTTCGATCTGCTCGGCTTCTTCCAAGACCATCGCCTTCAGTGCAGCCGGATCGTCGGGCAGCTGGTCCACCGTCGTCACCATCAGCGAATCAGATCATATTCGCCGGCAGCCGCGACAGCGGCACCCGGCCTGATTCACTTGGTCACGGGTCAGCCCGCCCGGGCTGGAACGCGGGTCCGGCGCGCCTCGTGGACTCGCCGCCAGTCAAGCCCTTCGAGCAGCGCCGAGAGCTGCACGGCCGTTAAGGGCGGCAGCGCGTAAAGACGATGCCGGCTGTGTCGCAGTAGGCCTTCAGCGTCTCGTTCATGAAGACGGTGTCGTTGTCCGTATCCAGGCCGAGAACCGCGAAGGGCAGTTGCTTGCGCAATTCTGTGAGCACCCGTGCTCAACAGCGTCTGTTCGCGAACCAGTAGCGACGCACATTCGGTCCAGCCGGTCGCGATGTCGGTGAGCACAAGGGTCTGGATGAAGCTGCCGCGAGCCAAAGGGCCGCTATGGGCGACGAGGTCGGCCTCAACGAAGCCTGGCGCTGGATCGTCCCAATCCGCCGACGTTCCAATGGGAATGCTGCGCAGAGCGTGCGCCGCCGGCCGTCGTCGACGGCGTCCCAAGCCTTTTCGGATCGGTCCCAGCGTCCTGTCGATCGTGGCCGCGCTCATGGCCAGCAATTTGCCCCGGATTTCGGGCGCTAGGTCAAAATGACCGTGCCGTTCCGTCGCCTCGAGAAGGACGGGCAGCAACGCCCTCAGCCTCTTGCGCAGGTCGAGGTCATCCGGCCAGCTAGAACGATAACGATAACCCGCGGCTCCATGCCGACGAGCCCGCAGGCCCGACGCTGCGAATAGCCCTTGTTCACGATCGCCCAGGTCACGGCGGTTCTCGTCGACCCGGGCGTCAGAAGTTTTTTCCGAGCATCTCGCGCAAGGTCGAAACGTCGATCATGGCGTCGGCCAGCAGACGCTTCAGCTTGCCGTTCTCCTGCTCGAGGCTCTTCAGCCGCTTCACCTCCGATACATCCAATCCATGCCGCCATACTTCGAGCGCCACTTGTAGAACGTCGCATCGCTCACACCGTATTTGCGGTAAAGCTCCGTCGCCGAAAGCCCCGCCTGGTGCTCCTTCAAAATGCCGATGATGTCGTCGTCGGAAAATCTCGATCGCTTCATGGCCTGTCTCCTCATCCGGACAACAGGCTAACCTCAAAGCGAGGACATTTCAGGGACGTCAGCAGCTCCGTCTACATTCGAGATGACTACGATATAGATTCTATGCTTGCAACGGCACGCTACCTCATTACGAATTATACACAATCCCCTCCGTTGATGAGATCGCGACCTTGGTCGTGGGATGCGGGTTCGAGGCTAAAAAGCGAGATGCCTGCGCAGCCAAACCCATCTCGCCAAGTGTGAATAAAGGAACGAGAAAGATGGATCTTGATAGCGCGAAGCAGATCGCTCCTATCGTCTTTTCAGACAGCTATTTGGAGGCTAGGCAGAAATTCTTGACAGCCGCCCAGACATCGCGCGCGTACCGGTCCAGCGCAGACGGACCGTCTGGCGAAGCACTCTTCACGGACGTAACCTACTTCGGGCATTCAAAAGCGAAGAACTTACTGGTCCTGATTTCCGCCACGCATGGCGTGGAGGGCTACTGTGGGTCCGCTGGACAGCTTGTGTTTTTGCGATCTAGGCTCCACGAGGGGCTCCCGCCGTCTACCGCCGTGCTCATTATCCATGCGCTCAATAGTTATGGGTTCGCTTGGGATCGGCGAGTGACTGTGGAGGGGTGCGATCTCAATCGGAATTTTGTAGACTTTTCAAAACCACTTCCTCCAAACCCTGGATACGAGGAGTTGGCTGAACATATTGTTCCCGCAGATATTTCAGAACACGGAATTGAGCGAGCTGAAGCTGCGATCGCAGCCTATAAATCCATCCACGGAGAGCTCAGCTTCCAACAAGCCTTAGTAGGCGGACAATACACCCGGCCGGGCGGCATGTTCTACGGGGGGACCGAGCCCACAAAAACCAGACGGACCCTTGAGCAGATTTCGGCGGATTTTGACGTAGCGGCGCGCGAACAGGTGATCATTGTCGACTACCACACCGGCCTGGGCCGTTATGGCTACGGAGAGCTACAATGTGAGCAGCCGTCGGGCGTAGATGGCTACGACCGCGCCGTAAAGATTTTTGGCCCTTCCGTGACCTCGCCGGAGGTGGGGAATTCGAGTTCGGTCGTCATTCCTGGTTCAATTGATGCGTTTTGGGAACGTGCTTTGGGCGATCGGCACACCTACATCGCCCTCGAGTTTGGGACCTACACGGGGAAGTCAGTGCTCCGCAAGGACCACTGGTTGTTTGCGTATCGGCCAGAGGAGGCTGATTCCGAGCATGGCCGCGAGATACGGCGTGCGTCCAAATCGAATTTCTACCCGCAGATGCCCGATTGGAACGAGATGATTGTTTGGCGTTCGCACCAGGTGCATCGCCAAGCCCTTGAGGCGCTTACGTAGTTCTTGCCGAGAGTGGTCCCTGCCCCGAGCGCTCTCACTGGCATTTCCTTACGGTGTATTGGCAAATTTGAGCGCCTCGTCGGGTTAGACATAGTTCAGAGCTCGTGAGGAGTATAGTCCATGATCCGGCGCCTACGCTTCCAGAGACTTCGGTGATACCGGCCGGGTTTTAATCGGAATGCTGGCCGGCTTCAATCGGAATGGCGGCCGGCTTCGCGTCGGAATCCGCAGTTCAAACACCGATGTCGCGTCGTATTCTATCGGCCGCCATGCGGTTGCGCCACTCAAGCGGACCGGAAGCGTGGATGGAGTTGCCCTCAACATCGACAGCCACGATCACCGGCATGTCCTGCACCTCGAATTCGTATACGGCTTCCATCCCCAAATCCTCGAACGCGACGAGCCGTGCCGACTTGATCGCTTTTGATATCAAATAGGCAGCGCCTCCAACCGCAATGAGATATGGCGTTTTATGCTCCACGATGGCGCTGACGGCCGCCGGTCCCCTTTCCGCCTTTCCAATCATCGCGAACAGGCCGCTTTGAGCGAGAATTTTTTCGACAAAGCCGTCCATGCGGCTGGATGTTGTGGGGCCTGCCGGTCCCACGACCTCGTCTCGCACGGCGCGAACTGGTCCGACGTAGTAGATCACGCGACCCCGCAGATCGACCGGAAGTGGCTTACCGGCATCGATCAGATCGACCATTCGCTTGTGAGCGGCGTCGCGACCGGTTAGCAATTTTCCAGACAGGAGCAGTGTCTCGCCGGAGCGCCAGTTCGCCATCTCTTGTTTGGTGAGCATGTCGAGGTTGACGCGACGGAAACTACCAATCTCCAAGTCCTCTCGCCCGATTTGAGGCCATTGAGAAAGATCGGGCGGCTGAAGCTGGACCGGCCCGGAGCCATCCAATGTGAATGTCAGATGCCGGTTCGCAGCACATTGCGGAATAAGAGCCACGGGCTTGGAGGCCGCGTGGGTGGGAAAGCTGGCGACCTTGACGTCGACGACAGTCGTCAGACCGCCAAGACCTTGGGCGCCGATGCCAAGCGCGTTTATGCGCTCGTAAAGCTCGATCCGGAGGCTCTCTTCCGCAGTGGATGGCCCTCTGGCAATCAGATCGGAAATGTCGATCGGCTCGTTCATGGCCTCCTTGGCCAGCAGCATTGCCTTTTCAGCACTGCCGCCAACGCCGACGGAAATCAGGCCGGGCGGGCACCATCCGCTGCCAAGCGTGGCTACAGTCTCGACGACCCAGTCGGCCACTGACGCGCTGGGATTGAGGGTGGAGAAACGCGCCTTGTTTTCCGACCCGCCGCCCTTTGCAGCAATGGTGATCTCAACCTCGTGGCCTGGCACAAGCTCGACGTGAATGACCGCCGGCGTGTTGTCGCGCGTGTTGATCCGTTTGGTAATGGGATCCTTGACGATCGATGCCCGCAACGGGTTATCCGGGTCGAGATAGGCTTTTCGGACACCCTCATTGACCAAGTCGGCGAAACCAGTCGTTGATTTGATACGAGCTTGCATGCCGACCTTGGCAAAGACAACCACAAGGCCGGTATCCTGGCAGATCGGACGCCGACCGAACGCTGCCATCCGGGAGTTCAGTAGGATTTGGCCGATCGCATTTTTTGCCGGCGGGCTTTCTTCGCGCGCGTATGCTTGCGCCAGGTGCCGGATGAAATCTGGAGGATGGTAATAGGAGATATATTGAAGGGCGTCGGCGACACTCGTTATGATGTCCGCCCCGTCAATCGCCCGTCTCTTTTTGCTCAACATCATCCGAGCGGCCCAAGGCTGTTGACGAGTTTCAGGTTCTGAAAAGCCTGTACCCCTTGCTCACCGCCTTCATATCCATAGCCACTTTGCCTTATACCGCCATAAGGAGTGTCTGCCGATACCCCTTTCAGGTAGTTGACGCTTATTGCCCCTGCCGAAAGGCCGCCGATCAGAGCCCGTTTCGCATCGTCGTCGTTAGTGAAGAAATAAGCGGCCAAGCCATAGTCGGTCGCGTTCGCCTCTTCGATCGCCTGCTCGATCGTGTCGAACGGAGCAACAGTGAGGATGGGGCCGAAAGGTTCATCATGGAGCACTCGCGCACCTTTGGGAACCTGCGTCAGGATCGTAGGCGGCCAGTAAAAACCTGACCGATCGAGGCGGCTCCCGCCGGTCTCGATGCTGGCTCCGCGATCGACCGCGTCCTCGATTAGCTGTTGCATTGCCTCTATGCGTCGCGCGTTTGCCATTGGACCCATTTCGGTCGCAGGGTCGTCGGGCGCTCCGATCTTGATCGCGCGCACGGCCTCAATTATGCGGGATAGAAACGCCTCATACAAAGGCCGCGCGACGAGAACCCTGCTGGGTGCATTGCAGCTCTGGCCGGCACATTCGAATTTGTAAGCCGTGATTGCCGTTATGGCCTTGTCGAGATCGGCATCTTCGCAAACGACGACGGGAGAATGCCCGCCGAGCTCAAGAACACATCGCTGAAGATTATTCGCGGCGAGTTTAGCCAGCTGTTTTCCGACTGCCGTCGAGCCCGTGAAGGTCAAAACCCTCACCAACGGCGACTTGAGCAGATGGCTTGATATCTGAGAGGGGTTGCCGAATACGAGGTTGACCACGCCGGCCGGAATGCCCGCCTCCTGCAACGCTTCGACGATGTGGGCAGCCGCGCTTGGCGTTTCTTCCGCCCCTTTGAGAATGACTGGACACCCAGCAACCAAGGCAGGGGCAAGCTTGCGAGCGATGAGGACGGCGGGATAGTTCCACGGGGTAAAGGCTGCAACGACACCAGCAGGCTCGCGCACAATCATCCGGTTCGAGCCCAATCGTGCTGGGGCTGTCAATTCCTCGGCGCGCGTGCCATTCCACTCCAGTGTTTCGATGGCGCGCGCATATTCGCCTGCGGCCTCAGCAATCGTCTTGCCTTGCTCTGTCGACAAGTCTCTGGCCGCGCCTTCCACCTTCGCAGCCAGAATCCTGGCCGCTTTAACCAGGATTTCGCCGCGCTCCTTTGCCGGCTTGGAGGACCACATCGCACGGCTTCGCTCTGCCGACGCTAGAGCCTCATCCAGATCCAAAGCCGATGCCGAGGCCACCGAAGCAAAAAACGTTTCTGTCGCCGGATTGATAACCGGCCGAGTAGTTCCGTCTGTTGCGGCTTGCCACGCGCCATTGATGAATAACTGGTATCTCGCGACCTCGGACATTGGGTGCTCCACGCGGTGAATTGCTTTCGTAGCGCCGGTCGAACAGACCGCGCTCGCTCATTTCATCGGGACAGTTGTGGCGGGTCAAATATGGATTGTTGGGACGAACTATCTGGTATCCAGATGAGTCTCGCTGCAGTCGCGGAGTGCTGGCGGCAAATGCCGCTCCAAGCGTCTATAGAGCGCCATCCGGAGCCATAGCGGGCCACGCGTGACTCTCAATCAATCTCTTGACGACATTGGAGATGATCGTGCGAACCGCTGACACCGCCGGAGAACGCTCGTCTTTCGGGTTTACCGCAAGCACTACGGAACGGATAATCACAGGATCGACGATCTTTACCGTGCGGACCTGTCCGCTCGCGGTTTCTTTCTGAATGGCCGAGGGGGTAAGAATGGAGTACGCCTTTCCTTCCGCGACCATATTGATGATCGTTGAAAGTGAATCGACTTCAAACCTGACGTCCAGCACGCATCCGTGATTTGCGACGACATCAGCGACCGAACGGCGGACATTGTTGTTGCGCATGGGCACAGCAAGCGGAAACGCATGCAGGTCAGACAGAGCGATCGAGTCTTCAAAGGGCGGCTCACCTGGAGGCACCACCAGGCAAAACTCTTCGCGCGCCAAAATCGTCATTCGTCCGACCGTATCGGCTGTGCGGTAGAGAATCGCCAGGTTGAGTCGCCCCGCACCCATCCACTCTTCCAGCGGTCCCGTCATTCCTTCTATCATTTTGAGCGAGACGCGCGGCAATTCGCTTCTAACTGCTTCAATCAATGGCCCGCTAAGAACGCGAGCAGCGCCGGACGGAATTCCGATCGTCACCTCCCCGGAAGGGGAGGCCGCAGTGTTGGTCAATTCCGCCTCAGTGAGCTGGATTTCCTTCAGAATTTTGCGCGCCCGTTCCAGCAGTCTTGCTCCGGACGCTGTGACACTGACCCCGGTCCTGTCACGGATCAGCAGTTGCGTGCCGAAGCCTTCCTCCAGTTGGCGCACATGCAGGCTCAACGCGCTTTGCGCGACATTGAGCAGTGCGGCCGCCTTGGTGAAGCTGCCTGCTTCGACCACGCCGACGAAATATCTTAACTGCCTGATGTCCAGCATCTGGTTGGCCCGGCCGAGGCGCGTTCCCACTCGGTCACTTCATGACTATCTGGAAACGAGATGGGAAACAAGCCGCCTGTGTCTGCAAAGCCCTCGATCCGGTCAAGAGCTCCGCTCGAACGACAGTATTTCAAGGGCGCGTCGTATCACGGGCGGGTCGACCATCTTGCCGTCCACTGCGAACGCGGACAGCCCCTGCCCTGTGGCATTCTTTTGCGCCGCCACGACCCGCCGGGCCCATTCGAACTCCTCTGTGGCGGGCGAGAAAGCTTGGTTGAGGATAGCAACTTGTGCGGGATGAATTGCCAAGGCACCGGCAAAGCCGAGCCGTCGCGAATGCATTGCGATCTCAAGGAGTTTAGGACTGTCTGAAAATTCGCCGATGCTTCCGACAAAGCCCAGAGGAAGCAATCCAGCTGCGCGGGCAGCAAACAGTACGGCCAAGTTGGGCGCAAGCAGGAGATCAAAATTCGGGACACCGCCGACGGCAGCGCTGAAGTCCTCCGGGCCTAGCGCTAGAGCGATCAAGCGAGGATTGGCTGAAGCGATGGCCGCAAGTCTGCTCAAGGCACCTGGCGTTTCGATCTGGCAAAGGAACCGGATCTGTCCGACGGGCAGGTCTCTTTCGCCTTCAAGCTCCGTCACGGCATTCGCGACTTCCAACACCCAATCCGGCGACTCCACCTTTGGAAGAACCAGAGCGTCGACACCCGCTGCCACCGCGACATCGAGATCACAGGCCAGAGCGCGCAATCCTCGGTTCACACGCACCAACACCGATGCGCCACGCCGACCGACTTTCGACACGGACTCACTAAGTTGCCGCCGTGCTTCTTGCTTACGATCCTGGGGCACGGCGTCCTCAAGGTCGAGGATGATCCCATCTGCACCGCGATCGTGAGCGGTCTCGACAAACCGTGGGATGTGGGCAGGAACAAACAGCAGCGACCGCCAGCGTCGGACGGGCATCGGACCTGGAGTTGCCGGGATGGTATCCGCGCTCATGGCGAGCCCCTTCCATCAAAGTTGAGAGGCGAGAGTGACGATCGGCTCGCGTGGCGGCAAATCGGCTGCCAATCGATAGCGGTCTCGGTGCTCAACCCGAAGTCACCGCCCGCCATCGGCAGTCACGCGGATTAAGCCCTCTTGCGCAAGCTAATCTCGTGGCGGACAGTCGCCGTATGTGCGCCAAGCGCAGGCACCGGACGAAGCGACGGCTTCTCGGAGTTGAAAATGGCCGCGGGAGCAATCATCTCGACAGCCCCGCCTGGAGTAGTAATCTGCACCTTGCGAAGGTGAGGATGCTCTGACACAGCCGGGATCTCGTTGAGCCGGCCATAGGCGAGCCCGGCTGCCTCAAGCTCCCGCATCGCCTCTTCGCTGGTCAATTCCAAAAACCGTGTTTGGATGATTTCATCCAGGGGAGCACGATTGCCGAGCCGCTCCATATTGTCGGCAAAGCCTTGCGTGCGTGTGAGTTCGGGCTCCTTGAGAAACTTCTCGCAAAAGTTTACCCACTCCCGGTCATTTTGAACCGAAAAGATGACATCCTTGCCGTCGGCGCAACGGTAAGCACCGTAGGGAGCAAGCGAGGGATGGCTAACGCCGGCCCGAACCGTCTGATAAGCGCTGTAGTCGTGCTGCAGAACCGGTACGTTCATCCAGTCGGCGATGGCATCGAACAGTGAAACTTGAATGCTGGCACCTTCGCTCGTCCGCTGGCGATTGAACAATGCCTGGAGGATGGCAGAATGAGCCGTCATTCCAGCCGCAATGTCACAAACCGACACCCCGACCCGTGCAGGGCCTTGGCGCGTGCCGGTGATTTCGCACAAGCCGGTTTCGGCCTGGACGATCAGGTCGTAAGCTTTCAGATGGGAAAATGGCCCCCCTTGCCCGAAGCCAGAGATATCGCAGGTGATCAATTGAGGATATCGACGGCGCAGATCGGTCGACCCGAAACCCAATTTCTCGATGCTGCCCGGTTTGAGATTCTGGATAAAAACATCAGCGGTAGCAATGAGCGTTTCCAGAACAACGCGATCTGCTTCCACCCTCAGGTCCAGGCATATCGATTCCTTACCTCGGTTAAGCCAAACGAAATAGGCGCTCTGTCCTCGCACCAACTTGTCGTAATTTCGTGCGAAGTCGCCCTCCGGCCTCTCCACCTTGATCACTCGGGCGCCGGCGTCGGCAAGACGAGATGATGCGTACGGTGCGGCCACGGCCTGCTCGACGGCAACGACAGTGATCCCTTCTAGGCAATTGTGCATGGCGGTACCGCGACTTCATCCAGCTTTTTCGTTGCGGAGGCGAGCACGGTTCAGCAGCGCCAAAATCCGGTTCTGTTCGTTCCCGACGATGGAGAAGCCTTCGTCGACGCCCATCCCTGGCTTTGCAAGCATCATGTCCGCCTGGGTCGCGACCGCTATATGGACGGAAGCTTGAGCGGAAAGGTCCGTTTCTGTGCAGCTTCCCCCGACATATGCCCCTACTCTGTTTTGCTTGCACAGAAGAACCGCACGGGCAGTGTCGGCGATTGAACCGACGTCCGGTGTTTTGATTTGCACGAGATGGGCGGCGTTCGCTTCGGCAAACAGGCGAACATCCTCCAACGTGTTGCACCTCTCGTCGACAACAATGCGGGCCTTGGAGCCGCGTTCGTTCAAGATCGACACGATCCGGGCATAGCTTTCGATTTGGGCCTGAGTTGAACCAAAATCCGCTGGTGACTCGATATTGACCGTGAAAGCTGGAATGGAGTCAGCAACCCGACAGACAAAGTCGGCGATCCGTTGTGGTTCAAGGCCGATTTCCATACCGATCCAACCGTACACATCGAAATGCAGAACCGGATGGTATCCGGAAGGACCAATCTCGCGCGTACGTGCAGCAACCCACTGGACGAATTCCATGAAAGTCTGACCGTTTGGCCCGAACTTCTGCCGGGAATTAATCAGGCCGTGCGGAAGAACATCCACTGCCTTCAGGATCATTTTGTCGACGTTGATTTCACGGGCATCGCCGCTTTGGCAATAGATCGGGACCCTGCGCGTCGGCAGGGCCAGATCAAATTCAGCACAAATAACTTCCGCCATCGTGCATCGGCGGATGTGAGCCGCCGCTCGAAGCAAAGCCTGGCTGACCCCATATTCGAGCGCGAGAGGCAGACGCTTCTCTTCAAAGGGCTCCAAGACTTTCGCGCAGGCGGCAAGATACCGAGACACATCCACATCGAAGGCCCGCGGCGCCACGACCCGTGAGGTCAAATCTGCCATTCGATCTGTTTCAAACAGCGGATCGCGTCCGCCTGCACCGGAGTACTGGACACTCATCATATCGCCCCAAACGACGGTGCCGTCCTCAAGCACGAGGCCGACGCTCAGCGACGATGCCGGCACGCGAATGGACGCGAACCCGGCCGTCTTGGGTTCGCCAAGATAGATAAAGCCATTCTGGGACGCGCCTGCCCTGATGGCAGTCTGGTCGTCATAGAAAAATCCGCCATTGCCAGGCGCGAGAAGGACATCTTTGATCTGCAATTGAGTTGTCTCGATGGTTCGGCTGGCTGCGTTGAGGGCGAATTTAACCTGCCACCCACTATGCGCCAGTTTGCATCGGACCCGCCAATATAATGTCCTTGACGGTCCCATCGCATTTTCAGATGCCCCAAAGTCAGCTGGACGCCGGTGAGACGACTTGGCAGCGGCCGTGCTGCTCTCAAAATGCGCGAATGTCGTGCTTCACCGCTGGTCCAGTACACGAAAGGCCGCGCTGCATGTTGCGAGCAGTTCACCTGCCTCGTGCCGCAACTCGGCTTCGGCGAATTTCAGGCTGCGCCCGCCACCGATGACGCGCCCCGTGGCGGTGACGCGACCGGATCGCACGCTTGCAATGAAATTGACCGACAGCGTTACGGTCACCACCGCCGCATCGACGTTGCCGATCATGTTACGCACGGCAACACCGCAGCCGTTGTCCAGCAACATCGAGATGAATCCGCCGTGCAGCAGCCCGACGCGGTTGAGGTGCTGCGGGCCGACATCGAGGGAGCAGGCGCCCCTATCGCAGTCGGGCAATGAGGAACGATAACCGACCAACTCGCGTGCTCCGGAACGGTCGATCGCCACCAGGTCGATGTCAGCGCTGTTGGAGTCGCAAGCAATCCTCATACCGCAGTGGCTTGCGCCCCTCCCTTGTTCAGTTTGATCAGGCGAAGCAGATGGTCGTTCTGGTCCCCGAGCTGGTGGTCAATCATCACCAGCCGTTTGGCGTAATGCGAACCTGGGTATTCCCATGTCATGCCGATGCCGCCGTGCAGTTGGATCGACTCTTCAGCAATCTTGGTCGCCATGCGCCCCACAAGATTTTTGGCCATGGCGACCAGGCGGGACTGCTCCGAAGTGCCGTAGCTGGCGACGGCAGCGATCGTGATGGAGCGGCACTGCTCCAACTCCACCATCATGTCCACGACACGGTGCTGGAGCGCCTGGAAGCTTGCCAGCGCGCGACCGAACTGCTCGCGCTGCTTGAGGTAATCGACAGTCAGATCGATCAGGCGTGTCATTGCACCAACCGCCTCAGCGCATAACGCTACGCGGCCAATGTCCAAGGCGTCTTCGATTTCTCTCGCACAGTCTGCTGCTATCAATTTGACGGCCAAGTCGTCCATGACAAGCTCTGCAATTCCGCCTCCGTCGATCATGGCCGCTTCGATAATTTGAGGGCTTTCGAGCAGGAAGAGACCCAGTCCCTGATCGGCGCGCGCCACGACAAGCAAGTGATCGGCACCGGGGGCGCCATAGATCGCCGACTTGCGCCCATTCAGGAACCAGCTTCTTCCCACCTGACGGGCAGTGGTCTCGATGCAGGTCAAATCGCAAGAGACCTGCGGTTCGCAAACCGCCAGAGCCATTCGCGTCTCCCCTGCAATCACCGCCTCAAGCAAATCACTGCTGGGGAAGACGGCCAGCAGCCGTAGGCACAGCAGATTTGCCAAAACCGGCTCGGCGCACAAAGCGCGGCCAAGTTCCTCGAAAATGACCAAAACATCCTGAGCGGTGCCGCCAAAGCCGCCTTGCTGTTCTCCCACAAAGGCCCCGAGGATGCCCATTTTTGCCAACCCTGCCCAAATCTCGCGCGAATGGTAGGGCGCCCGATAAGCCAGCTGCCCACGGTCGTCGATGCTGTAAGTGTCCGCCAGATAGCGGCGCAGGGAGCTTGCCAGGATCTGGTGGTGCTCGGAATAATTGAAGTCCATGGCACTCAGTTCCCAAACAGCGCTTTAGCAACGATGTTGCGCTGTATCTCATTGGAACCGCCAAAGATCGACAGCTTGCGATGGTTGAAATAGATTGGCGCGGCCCGCGCTGCTTCGGCGGGAACGCTTAATTCATCTTCAGACAAATCATGGGCGATTGGCGCAGCGTGTGGTCCAAGGGCTGAACGATAAAGATCCTGCAACGCCTGCCTGATTTGTGTGCCTTTGAGCTTAAGCAGCGAACTTTCGGTAATTCCTGCTGCCCCGTCGCGGGTGTTGATCAGCATCCGAAGATTGGTGACCCGCAGCGCTTCAAGCTCGGCGTCAAGTTCTGCTGCACGCGCGGCATAGACGGGGTTGTCGGCCAACTTGCGTCCGTCACGGACGATCTGGTCTGCGAGTTTGTGGTAGCGCCTTAGGTCTCGTATGGAAAACCCGATTCCGGCAATGTTCGTGCGCTCGTGCGTGAGCAGGTATTTTGCGATTGTCCAACCTTGATTTTCTTCGCCGACCAGGTTGCCGACCGGGACACGGACATCGGTGAAAAAGACTTCGTTCACCTCACAGCTTCCATCGATCAACCGGATCGGCCGCATCTCAACGCCTGGCGTGTTGAGATAGATCAGCACAAAGCTGATACCTTCCTGAGGCTTGCCTTCAGTCGAGGTCCGCACCAGGCAAAAGATTTTGTTGGCGTGCTGCCCAAGCGTCGTCCAGGCCTTCTGCCCATTCACGATATAGTCATTGCCGTCGCGCACTGCGCGCGTCTTGAGACTGGCAAGGTCCGACCCCGCGCCGGGTTCGGAATAGCCTTGGCACCACCAGTCACGACCATCCAAGATGCGGGGGAGCATTTCACGTTTTTGCTGTTCGGTGCCAAATTTGATCAGTACCGGGCCAAGCATGTTTAGCCCAAACGCAGGGATGCGCGGTGCTCCGTTGAGCGCGCATCCCTCGGCAAAGATATGCCGCTCGACCGGCGTCCAGTCCGTCCCGCCATATTCTTTGGGCCAAGTCGCAGCCAGCCATCCCTTTTCGTTCAGGATCGCCTGCCATCGCAGGAAATCGCACTTGCTGAGCTCCTTGCCAGCCTTGACCTTCTCAGCGATGTCGCTCGGCAACCGTTCTGCGATAAAATTCCGCACCTCATGCTGGAAGGAGCGTTCGCTGCTGCTAAGTTCCAGGTTCATCGCTCACCTTTGGTTCAAATCGGCGAAGCCGCGTTTGGTTTTGGCCAGTTGGCGCAGCAGGTCCGGCACTTGCCAGTAATAGCGATCTTCCTTGGCGAAAGCCTCAATCCGTTCAACCAATGCGGCGGCGCCGATCCGATCCGCGTAGTTGAGCGGACCGCCTAAATGACGCGGAAAGCCGTAGCCGAACAGAAAAACGGCATCGACATCGATGGGGCGCATGGCAACGCCTTCGGCGACGACACGAGCGGCCTCCGAAATCATTGCGGTCATGTAGCGAGCGACGATGTCCTGATCGGTGAAGCGGCGTAGGGTTACGCCGGCGGCAGCACGTTCGGCCTTCACAATCGCCAATGCATCGGGATTGGGCCTTCTGATTTTCGGATCGTCATAGAGATAGTAGCCGCGTCCGCTCTTGCGGCCGAACCAGCCATGCTCACAAATTCGATCGGCGATCGCGACGTAGCGTTCTTCGGCTGGACGAGTCGGTGCTTTGCGTTTGCGCGTGGCCCAGCCGATGTCGAGACCCGCCAGGTCCGCCACTGCAAACGGACCCATGGCAAATCCGAAATCCTCCAGCGCATGGTCGATCTGCTCGAAGGCGGCGCCATCCAGCAGCATGTAGTCGGCCATCTTGCGGTAGTGGGCGAGAATCCGGTTACCTATGAAGCCGTCACAGACACCGGAGCGAACAGCGACCTTCTTCATGCGGCCGCTTAGCGCCAGCGCTGTCGCAACCACCTCTGGGGCGGTCCGGTCGGCGACGACCACCTCAAGCAAGCGCATTAAATGCGCCGGCGAGAAGAAATGCAGCCCGATCACGTCCTGCGGGCGAGAAGTCGCCGCGGCAATCAAATTGACATCAAGGTAGGAGGTGTTCGTGCCAAGCACAGCACCGGACTTGCAGATGTTATCCAACTTGCTGAAGAGCTCGGTTTTGGTGGCGATATCTTCGAATACTGCCTCGATAACAAGATCGAGTGTCGCCACGTCCCGGAGGTCGGTCGTGACAGCAAGGCCCAAAAGCAGTTTATCTCGGGCCTCGGCGGTGGACTTTCCCCGTTTGATGGCCTCGTCAAAGTTCTTGGCCACGGCCACCTTGGCCATCTCAGCTCGCTCGGCTGCCATTTCAATCAGGGTGACGCGAAGCCCCGCCTGAAGCAGAGCCGTGGCAATTCCCACGCCCATGGTGCCGCCGCCAATCACTGCTGCCGTTTTCATCTCACGCGGCGTCGCGGCCGCTTCGGGAATGCGTCTGACAACGCGCTCGGCGTTGAAAGCGTGAATGAGCCCTTGCCTGTCGGGGTTGTCCATCAACTCGCCAAACAGCCGGCGTTCCGTCTTGATTCCCTCGACAATCGGTTCGCCGGAGTGGCTGATCGCCTGGATCGCCTTGATCGGTGCCGCCAACAGCGGTCGCTTGGAAGAAAGCCGTTCGATTGCGGCGGCAATCGTCGCCGAATCCGGTTTGATCGCGATGTCGCCGGTGCGGCGGAGCATCAGCGAACCGTTCAGTGCCGCTTTCGCAGCCGAAAGCGCCGCCTGGTGCGGAGGGCCTTCTCCGATGGTGTCCAAAAGGCCCAAATCGAGCGCTTCCTCAACCGCGACCTGGCGACCCGAGCTGATCATGTCGATGGCTTTGTCAAATGCAATCAACCGCGGTAGGCGTTGCGTACCGCCGGCACCCGGCAGCAAACCCAAGGTCACTTCGGGTAGACCGACATGCGCACCAGGGAGTCCGACCCTTGCATGGCAAGCCAATGCCAGTTCCAATCCGCCGCCGAGCGTCGTGCCATGGAGCACAATCACGACCGGCTTTAGGCTTGCTTCGATCTGATCCAGCACATCGGACAATCGAGGCGCAACCAGCGGCTTGCCGAATTCTCGAATATCAGCTCCCGCGGAGAGGGCCTTTCCTTCGCCATAGATGGCAATCACCTGGACTTCCGAAGCGGCGTTGAGGGCTGCTACTGCGTCTGCCAGCCCCTGGCGAGCGACAGCGCCTAGCGCGTTGACTGGGGGATTGTTCAACGCGATTAGGCCGATCGCGTTCGCAACCGTTGTGCGGATCAATGCACTTTCTGTGTCCACCATGCCGTCGTCTCCTCAGCCCAGCCGCTCGATAACCATTGCAATGCCCTGGCCGACACCCACGCACATCGAAAGGCAGGCATAGCGGCCGCCGGTGCGCTCCAGCTGCCGCATTGCCGTTAGAATGATACGGGTACCGGAAGCACCCAGAGGGTGCCCGATGGCGATGGCACCGCCGTTGGGATTAAGCCGGCTATCGGCGGGATCGAGATCTAGCTGCTTGCAGCAGGCGAGAACCTGACTGGCGAATGCTTCGTTGATTTCGATGACATCCATGTCGTCCAAGGTCAGACCCGCACGCTCCAAGGCCTTTGGGACAGCGAAGCCGGGCCCAATTCCCATGATGCGCGGCGGGACGCCGGCAACCGCCCCGGAGACGATGCGTGCCCTCGGTTTGGGCCCAAGGTCCTTGGACCCGACCAGCAATGCCGCCGCGCCATCATTGATGCCCGATGCATTTGCGGCCGTCACCACGCCACCCGCAAACAGCGGCTTGAGCGCGGCCATCTTCTCTAACGAAGCCTCCGGGCGCGGATGTTCATCGGCATCGACGACCGTTGCGGCCCCACTTTTGCCGGGAATTTTGATGGGGAGGATTTCGTCCCTGAAGAAGCCCTGCGCGCGGGCAGCCTCATATTTTTGCTGGCTAGCGTAGGCAAACGCGTCGCACTGTACGCGCGTGACGTCGTATTCCGCAGCCAGATTGTCTGCCGTTTGCGGCATTGTGTAGTCCCCGAATTTCTCGGCGAACCCCGCGTTCGAAAAACGCGTCCCAATGGTCGAATCGTAGATCTCCGGCTGACGGTTCCAGGCGCTCGGCGATTTTCCCAGAACGAACGGAGCGCGGGTCATGCTTTCCACGCCGCCCGCGACATAGAGTTCGCCCTCGCCAACGGTGGTGGAGCGGGCCGCATCCAAAACCGCCGCCATCCCCGAGCCGCAGAGCCGATTGACGCTCAGCCCGCCAGCTTGCATGCGCACGCCACTCAGCAGACCGACAAAGCGCGCCACGTTACGGCTGTCCTCACCGGACTGGCATACATTGCCAAGGATCACGTCTTCGATTTTCTCAACCGGGAGATCGGATTTCGCGACCAGCGCATTGACAACCGCTGCCGCCAGATCGTCGGGACGGATCCCCGCAAGAGCCCCACCATGGCGTCCAAAAGGACTGCGCAGCCCATCGTAAACATATCCGTGAAGCATTGAACCGTACCTTTTTCTCTGGGCTGCCTCGCCAGCGGGCGGCAGCCGTTTTCAACATGTCGTGGCGTGACCAGGGCTGCCGTTTTTGTCAGCAACCTAAGGAGGTCGAGATCACGGACCGTGAATTGAGCGCCGCGGCCATGAGAGTTTGGCCAGGGCGCTGCGAAGAAGCGCGCACTCCGGGCGCGCGGCACAATGAAATATCAAGGCTTCGACCACGTCAGAGGTCCGGGGCTACGAGATCAGCGACGGAAGTGTCGACGTGCAGCTTGGCGCCAGTTACCTTCTGAAGAGCATCGAGGGAGAGACCAGATAGCTTTTCTCGCAATACGAAACGCTGGCCTTCTATGTCCACGACCGCCAGTGAAGTGTAGACGCGCGTTACACAAGCGACCCCAGTCAGCGGGTAAGTACAAGACTCAACGAGCTTTGGTGCGCCATCCTTCGTGACATGGTCGGTGACGACGGCCACGCGCTTTGCGCCGTGGACAAGATCCATCGCGCCGCCTACTGCCGGCACTCCAGCAGATCCAACGCGCCAGTTGGCGAGATCGCCGTTTTGTGCGACCTGAAAGGCACCAAGGATGGCAACGTCCAGATGGCCGCCGCGTACCATGGCGAAACTGTCTGTATGGTTGAAAATGGAAGCGCCCGGCTTCAACGTTACGGCCTTCTTGCCGGCGCTGATGAGGTCCCAATCCTCATCCCCGGCTTCTGGTGGCTCGCCGAAATTCAAGATGCCATTTTCGGAATGAAAGATCGCTTCGCGGCCTGGCGGCTGGAACCTAGCCGCCATTTCAGGAAAGCCAATCCCGAGGTTTACGTAAGCGCCATCAGGGATGTCTTGCGCCGCACGCCATGCGATCTGCGCGTTGGTAAGTTTTCTCATTGGTGCGCGTGTCCTTGATGGACCAGCAGTTCTTCCTGCTGCGGATTCGGCACTTCGACGACAACGTCGACGAAGATGCCGGGAGTGACCACCGACTCCGGGTCGATTCCGCCGGCGGATACGACGCGCCGGGCCTGAGCGATCGTCCGAGCTGCCGCCATGCACATGACAGGGTTAAAATTGCGAGCGGCCAGCCGGTAGGTAAGATTGCCGTGGATGTCCGCCGTGTCGGCCTTGATCAGCGCAAAGTCTGCCTTGAGCCATCGCTCCTGGACGTACATGGAACCATCAAACTCGGCGACCGGTTTTCCCACTGCGAGTTCAGTCCCGTAGGCAGTCGGCGTGTAGAAGGCCGGAATGCCGGAGCCACCGGCGCGAATACGTTCGGACAAGGTGCCTTGCGGCACCAGTTCGAGTTCTATCTCGCCAGCCAGATATTTCTCATTGAAGATCCGGGAGTCTGAGGATCGTGGGAACGAGCAGATCATCTTGGTTATCATGCCCGCACCGATCATCGCGGCGAGACCGACGCGGCCGTTACCGGCATTGTTGTTGATGACAGTCAGCCCGCCGGGGGCGCCGGTGGCACGATAGCGATCGATCAGCGTATGGATCAACTCGATCGGTGAGCCGGAACCACCAAAGCCACCGATCATCAGGGTAGCGCCGTCGGTTATCTCAGCGACCGCGCCACCTACTGTGCCGCAACGTTTGTCCATAACGTCTCCCCGGTGACAATGCCGGTTCTACCGGAAAGCGTTCCGGATGAAGCGCAGCTGTGCCCCTATTGATGGCTTTCTAATCGGTCGCTGCGCAGGCGGCGCCGCAAAGACCACTTCGAGCTTATGCAGCGACCATGGAAGAACCCGAACGGATGCCAATCCAGGGAAATCAACACGAGCGAGCATCAGACCGAAGCGAGGGACGCCAATGTCAACCGGCACAAGTCCGTGATGTCATAAATGGGCAGTCCCGTGCTGCGACGGATCGTTGGCGTGACCAATGGGAAGGCTGTACACTCGAAAAGAATGGCGGCAATTTTCGGGTGCGCCTCCTGTAGACGCGCAACGCAGGCGACAACATCTTTCTCAATGTCGGCGACGTCCGTCGGCGGCGGCGGTCGCATCATCTCATTTTGCAACAGCTTGCCGCCTTCGATGCCGCCAACGACAATTCTGGATCGATCTTTTGCTTTGTCGATCCCAAGCAGCTCGTCGCTTACCTTCGTCGAGTCGGCTGTCACCACCGCAAGTTTACCCGTTGCCGGAATTTGGCGCAGCAAGGCAGGCAATATGATCAGGCTCGACAGTACTACCGGCACGTTCACGGCAGCAGCCACGGCTGCTTGATGACGCATGAAGAAGCCGCAGTTCGAGCTTATCGCCACCGCGCCTCGCTCTACCAAACGCTTGGCGGCGGCGATGCACGCTGGCTCGAGTGCCGGATCGCCCTTGATGACGACATCCGCCCAAGCGCCGGCTACGGTTTCCGAAATCACGGCAAAGTCATAAGTGGCGGGATTCATAAGGCTGCCCGGCCTGGGCTCCGAAGGTTTCTCGCCGGGTGGCAGACCTCTCTCAAGATTCAAAATTCCGAGGGATTTCAAGGCTTGCGAGCCCATTTTCACACTCCAAAGTGTAAGCTTCAAAACAGAAGGCGTTGAACACGAAGGCGCTGTGGAACCGACTATTCAGCCCCAGGTCGATATGCTGCCGCAGGCTACTTCACCACGTGCCGCTAGCTATAACGTCTCGCCTGAGAATTCATCAGCAGCATTACTCCCGTCAAATTTCGATTTTAGATTTCGGCTATCTAAAAGCGTGATGGCTCGGCGATTGAACCTCGGCGCTGATCGGAAGGATTGCTTTTCCAATCGCCGAAAGCTCCTCGGACAATCGGCAGACCCGCTCGGAGTGGTTCGCGCAACCGGGGCGGCAGCCTCGACTTGGGAGGCGTCTCGGTGGTTGACGCAGCAGCGACCAGTCCGAGCGCTGCGATCTTAGCTGGATCCGCGCGCCGCACTGCTTCCGCCAGCCATATTGGCTTCGAAACGCTTGTATTTCAATAGCTTCGGGTCGATCTCGCTCCGAGATGACCGCGATATACAAACTGCATTTGACGGGCCCCGTTGGGCAATTGATGCTCGCCTGATAAAACAATCTGGAAGACCATAAACCTATTCGGGAACGAGATATGCTCAACGTTGAACCTTTTCGGGAACTAGAGGCCGAGGTGACCGAGTGGCGTCGTCACCTCCATCAACACCCAGAGCTTGACTACCGGGTGCACAACACGGCGAAATTCGTCGCTGAGAAATTGGCCTCATTCGGAATCAATCACATCGAAACCGGAATTGCCGAGACAGGCATCGTCGCATTGATTCAAGGCGAAGGCGGTGACGGACCGACGATTGGGCTAAGGGCAGACATGGACGCCCTGCCAATCGTTGAAGCGTCCAACAAACCTTGGTCGTCCCAAGTGCCTGGTAAGATGCACGCGTGCGGTCACGATGGCCACACAGCCATGCTGCTGGGGGCCGCAAAACATCTCGCAAAGACGCGCAATTTCAAGGGAGCGGTCGCGTTGATCTTCCAGCCGGCCGAAGAGGACGGCCGGGGCGGACAAAAGATGGTGCAAGAGGGCATCATGGAACGTTTCGGCATCTCTCAGGTTTTCGGCATGCACAACTCGCCCGGCATTGAGATCGGCAAATTTGGTATCGCCGATGGACCGATATTGGCCGCGCTCGACGAGTTCGATATTGTCGTAAAGGGCCGAGGCGGCCATGCAGCTCAACCGCATCGGACGATCGACCCGGTCGTCATCGGCGCGCAGATCATAATGGGCCTGCAAACCCTGGTTTCTCGCTACACCGATCCTACCGAATCGCTCGTCATTTCCGTCACCAAGCTGAGCGCAGCGCAGGCCTACAACATCATTCCTGAGCAGGTGGAATTATCCGGCACTGTTCGCACGCTGCTCCCGAGCGTGCGCGACTTCGCCGAGCAGCACATTCTTTTGTCCGCCAAGGGCATTGCGCAGGGCTTTGGCGCAGACGTGGAGTTGAAATACCGGCGCCTCGAACCGATGACCATCAATCACACCGAAGGAACTGACCTGGCAGTCAAGGCTGCCCGCAAGCTCGTCGGTGCGAATTCCGTGGATGACAAGGTCAAACCCCGAATGGGCTCGGAGGATTTCGCCTACATGCTTCAGGCGCGCCCAGGGGCGATGATTTGGCTCGGCAATGGATCGACCGCGGGTTTGCACAACCCGGCCTACGATTTCAGCGATGAGGCGCTCCGCTACGGTATCGGCTACTGGGTCAGCCTGGTCGAGACAGCATTACCGGCATGATTTTGGACAGCCAGCAGGTGCAGTCCGCTGGTCAACCATGACTGCGAGGCAAGGCCCATCTGGGTGCCATCCCAACAGAGTTCGCGATGAAGGAAACAATACCATAGGAGGTTATGCGCTGACCTGGGAGGTAGCAAAAACGCAACACCTGTAACACACGTCAGTGATGTTAGGGTTCGGCGCATGCGCTAGCTTGTTCTCCAAGCTGTGGCGAAGGTAGCCGCCGGATGTTCGACGGATGCGGCCAAAGAACGCTATCTCGATAGGTAAATCGAACACCAAATCAATCTCGACAAAACCAAAGAGAGGAACTCAATAATGAAAACTAGGCTCTTCGCGCTGCTTGCCGCAGCTGCTCTTTCAATGGGTACTTCAACGTCGGTCACGCTGGCAGGCTCACTCACCGATCACATCAAAGATGGCAAACCAATTCGGCTCGGATTCTTCGTGTCGAAGCCGGGCTCCTATCTCACTGACGACGGCAAACCAGCCGGCAATATGAACACGATCACACTGGGTGTTCTCGAGAAGATGGGCTATACGAAGATCGAGCCGAGTGCGATGGACTGGGGCGGCCAGATTCCAGCACTTGATGCCGACCGCATCGATATCGTCACTGGGGGGTTGTACATCACAAAGAAGCGTTGCGAGAGCGTCGCGTTTTCCAATCCTGTGATTGTCGTTCCTAATTCCCTTGTTGTTCAGAAAGGCAACCCGAAAGGGCTCGAAAATTATCAGGACATTCTGAACAAGGGCTCAATGCTGGCAGTCGTCTCCGGGTTCGCCACCATCGAGCAGGCCAAACATGCCGGCATCACCGAAGCCCATATGATGGCTTTTCCGGGTAACACCCAAGCCCTTGCCGCAATCAAGGCAGGGCGCGCCGACGCCTTCGCCACTTCGTCCACGGAAGCCGAGGATATGGCGAAGAGTTCCAACGGTGAACTCGAGGCCACCAATCCTGACAAGATGCCAGACAAGAACTATGTGGCTGTCGGTTTTCGCAAGAGCGACGCAGACTTCGTGAAGGCATTCAATGATGCAGCCTCCTCGTATGTGGGTTCGGCCGAAATGATGAAGGCGACCGCCGCCGACGGCTATAATTCAAAGATGCTTCCTGGCAAGGTGACGGCAGACGAAATCTGCAAGAACCTTTAAGATATCACCATCCTCGCGGAGCGGGTCCGTAGACCCGCTCCGGCTTCGCTATTAGTGATAGGATGGCCTATGTCGCTTTGGAAATTTGTAGAACAGTATTGGCCCAAACTTCTTAACGGCACGATCGTGACCCTGGAGCAGTTTTTGGCCGCAGCAATCCTTACCGTTTCGGTGTCGACTCTCTTCGGCCTGATGAAGCTTTCTGGCAATTCTGTATTCAGATCTATTGCCGTCGTCTACATAGAATTTTTCCGTGGAACCTCCCTTCTTGTCCAGTTGTACTGGATGTACTTCGTCCTTCCGGTATTCGGTTTTCCCTTGGAGAAATTTACCGCAGGTTTTGTCGCGCTCGGACTGAACGCTGGCGCCTATGGCGCGGAACTGGTGCGTGGTGGCATCCAGGCAGTCCCCGCCGGCCAGTGGGAGGCCGCATACGCGCTTTCCTTGTCGCCTTCAAAGCGCATGTGGCGCATCATCCTCCCTCAGGCTCTGCTGATCATGCTTCCGCCGTGGGGAAATCTTCTGATTGACGTGCTCAAAGGCACCGCTCTGGTCTCGCTGATCGCGGTTGCGGATCTTATGTTCCAGGTGAATGAAATCAACCAGATGACCTATTTGTCCGCGCAGGCATTCGGAACTGCTCTATTGATTTACTACGTATTGGCCCGGGTTCTTCTGACCCCTTCCCTGCGCTGGCTTGAGGCAAGGCTGCGCCGAAAACTCTCGAGGGATTGATATGGACCTCACCTGGCGCTGGGATTACGTATGGACAATCCTTCCGAGGCTGCTTGATGCAACGCTCTACACGTTAGCGGCAGCTGCCACCGGCTACGGAATCGCCCTCGTTCTCGGGCTTGTCTTGGCTCTGCTGCAGAGAACTGAAGTGAGGCCACTCACCGCAATAGTGCGCGAGTTCATCGAGTTCATTCGTTCGACTCCGCTGCTCCTCCAAATTTTCTTCATCTTCTTCGTGGGTCCGCAAATAGGCATTCAACTTTCACCCTGGGTATCGGGCATGATAGCCCTCGGCCTCTACTACTCCGCATATATGTCCGAGGTGTATCGTGGCGGCTTGGAAGCAGTTCCGGGAGGTCAGTGGGAGGCCTGCAAGGCGCTGAATCTTTCTCATCGTCAGACATATGTCCGCATTATCATCCCTCAGGCCATACCACCGGCTTTGGCTGGCATGGGGAACCTATTCGTTGGGATCTTCAAGGACACGCCGATGCTCTCGGTGATCGGTGTCGCGGAACTGATGCATAATGCCAACGCGATAGGGGCAGAAGACTATCGCTTTCTGGAACCTTACACGATCGTGGGTCTCATCTTTTTGGCCATCTCGCTGCCGGCGGCCGGTCTGATCCGGATGCTTGAAGGTTGGGTCCGCCGCAAACTGGGAATGCAGTAATGGACATCTACGCCAACTACCCTTTGGAGCTGAAGGAAGCCCATGCGCCTATGGTGCGCTTCATGGGCGTCACCAAGCGCTATGGCGCCCTCACCGTCCTGGACCAGCTCAATTTGGACGTGGCCGAGGGTGAGGTGGTCTCGATCATTGGTCCCTCCGGATCCGGCAAGACGACCGTTCTGCGAATGCTGATGACCCTGGAAACGATCAACGGCGGGGTCATCTATGTCGATGGCAAGCCGCTCACCCACATGCCCAAGCGTGGTGTGCTTGTTCCTGGCGATTCACGCTACCTGCGGAAGATGCGCACAAACATCGGAATGTGCTTTCAGCACTTCAACCTTTTTCCTCATATGACTGCCCTGCAAAACTGCATGGAAGGGCCGGTCCAGGTCCTCGGACTCTCCAAGCCGGAAGCGCGGGAAAGGGCTGAGGAGCTGCTTGATATGGTGGGGATGATAGAAAAGAAGGACCAACATCCCGCTCGCCTTTCTGGTGGCCAGCAGCAGCGCATTGCAATAGCTCGCGCTCTTGCCATGCGGCCGAAGGTCATGCTGTTCGACGAAGTGACCTCCGCACTTGATCCTGAAGTCATCGGAGAAGTCACCAACGTTATCCGCAAGATCGTGTCAGACTTTCGCTTGACCATGCTCATGGTGACGCATCAGATGGGCTTCGCCCGCGATATTTCGGATCGCGTTTGCTTCTTTTTTGGGGGGAAAATCGAGGAGCAAGGTCCACCTGAGGAGTTCTTCGGGAATCCAAGGCGGGAACGCACGCAGAAGTTCTTGTCCGCCGTCAAGGAAGCCGATTGAACATGCGGCAATCGCCGTTATGGCCAAAGACTTGCATCTGTCGTGGGGAGGTCGTCGACAGCCCCCGTTGCAACGATGATGTATCTGACGGCTCCCTAGCTTGCCGCTTCGAAGCCAGGCAAAGCTTGGCCACATCTGAGACGTGCGTTCCACAAGCATCATTCTCGACAATGACCGCCACCGCGGTTCGGCATGAACGCAGTTAGCTTGGAGCGGATTGATCATGAATGAATTGGGTCGAAGAGTGCTGGTTACCGCAGGTAGCAATGGGCTTGGTTTTGCAATCGCCAAGCGACTTGCTGCCGACGGTGCGCAAGTTGTCATTTGCGGTCGCAATCAGTCGGCATTGAACCAAGCGGTGGTCGAGCTGCAAAATAGCACGGCATGCAAAGGTGCTCATGGAATTGTGGCTGACCTTGGCAGCCGATCCGAAGTCGACATGTTGTTTGACCGAGCTATTGAGCTCATGGACGGTGTTGATTGCCTCGTCGTGAATTCCGGCCACATGCCTTACGGGACGATCGAAACGCTGAGCGACGCTGATTGGGACGATTCGTATGAGATGCTGCTCATGAGCGCGGTGCGGCTGTCGCGGGCAGCGGCTAAGCAGATGAAGGCGTCAAGTCAAGGCGGGGATATTGTGTTCGTCACCTCCGCGGGAGTTCACGAAGCCACGAGCCATTTGCTCTTGTCGAATGTCATGCGCGCAGGAATAGCGGTGGTAGCGAAACATCTCGCTGATGTCCTTTCAAACAGCGGAGTTCGTGTAAATGTTGTGGCGCCTGGATATTTCGACACAGGGCGGGTTCGCAATAGAATCGATGCGTTGATGCGTGAACAACGTCTGGACCGGCAAGGCGCCACTGAGCAGATAGCCTCGGCCAATCCGTCCGGACGGATAGGGACGGCCGATGAGCTTTCAGAGTTGGTTGCTTTTGTGGTGGGCAGCCGAGCGAGATACCTCAACGGCACGACGATCGTGATCGATGGTGGAAGTGGGCGACTTGTAACATGAGATCCCTGCGCAACACGCTGCCGACCAGTCAGAAGGATTCGCCCAGCAGCAGCTTGATCTCGGTGCACAAAGCGCAGGCAGACCGGCCAGAGGCAAAACCGCAGGCCATCGGCCGTTGAGGATTCAAAAGAAATTTCCTGCAAGCAGCGATGACGTCCCAGATGACCGTCAATATTGCTTAACTCGCGAGCCCGACGGTCATTCCCCCACACACATACAACGTCTGACCGGTGACGAAGCCGGCACGATGATCGAGTAGCATGGCGACTGCATGCGCGACATCTTCGGGGACGCCCATTCGTCGCACGGGAATGGCCTCGACGATCGCCTTGGTGCGAGGATCTTCCGGTGGGTTGGCGGCCTCGAAAAGAGCGGTACGGATCGGACCGGGAGCTACAGCATTGGCAGTTATGCCGTAGCGCCCCAACTCCAATGCCCAAGTCTTGGTCATGCCGTGCAAACCGGATTTTGTTGCCGCATAAACGGAGCGCAGCTCTTTGCCCAGCGCCACCCGGCTGGTTATGTTTACGACGCGTCCGAGGCACTGTTCCTTCATGCCGGGAAGCACAGACTGCAGACATTGAAGCGCGCATCGCAGATTCATCGACACCACGGCTTCGAGGTCAGCGATTGTGGCATCCTCCACCGCAGCTGGCCGCACGATGCCAACGTTGTTGACGAGCCGAGTAATGGGTCCACCCGCGAGCGCCTGCGACAAGGCCTTGCCAGTGGTCTCCGGCGTCGACAGATCAGCCTTGACCCATAGACCTTGGCATTGAGGCGGGGGGGACAGATCGAGGTTTATGCAGTCAAAGCCATCCTGTGCAAGCCTTGTGATTATGGCATGGCCTATCCCGGACGATCCGCCTGTGACGAGTACGCGCTTGTTCATCCCTGACCTCTTGGAGCTAGCCTGTTGTCTTGCAGAAAAAAATGATCGTTGGACCGATCAGCATCGGCACTCCCACTAGGCGTCACGTTGGCCGTGCGGCGCAGCTTGAAATCCTCGAAATCCCGCGCTGCGAGCATGAAGCGCTGGTCAGGTGGGCATTCAGCTGGCTCAACGAAGCGGCGCTCGGCGCCTCGGCCAATTTCTCAAATCGTCAGGAGCTTGCCGTGGCCGCCGATCGGATGCCTGTACCCTGCCAGCCTGAGCGCATCCCACAGCATGGCCTGATGAGCCGTGATAACGGGCTTTCCGAGACGCACCTCAAGTTGGCCAATGATGCCGGCGGTCCGCAGACCAGTGCATGGAATAAACAGAGCCTCGGCCTGGGTGGTATCTATCAAGCAGGCAGCCTCGAATATACTTTCCGGAGAGATGTTCGCGATCTCGTAGTCGTTCTCGATGTGGAATGATCCGCAATTGGACACAACGATACCCGAGTTATTGAGGCACTCGATCATCAGCGCGTTGACATCGTCAGGGTACGGGGTGAGCATTGAAACCCGTCCGACGCCAAGTTTGCCAAACGCTCGAAAAGCTCCGGTCATTGGAGAGGTCAATTGTGACCCCGGCACTGTGCTGTGCAATTCTTCTTCGAGCTTGGCCTGCGAAATGATGGCCGAACCTGACGTGCATCCATATGCGAAGACTCTAACGGCCCCCGGAGGGTCGAACAATTCTCCGGCATCGGCAATTTCGGTAGCGTGGGCGCGAAGATTTTCGACGGTTACCGGGTTGTGATTCTTGATCCTTGTGGCCGAGAAGCTGACGCTGTCGTCAGGAAGCATTCGGCGCAATTCCAACTCGGTTAGCGTGTCGGTTGAGAGCGTGATTAGGCCGATTATGACCTGCTTCTGCATCGCCTCGTCAAAGGACGGCTCTACATGGGTGACTGAGATGCCTGTATGAATGTGCGTCATAACCAACGTGTTCCCCGCGATCCTGTTGGACCAATCGTGCTGAGTGATAAGCGCTCCTATCAGGAAGTCTCCCGGTCTCCTTTGTCCGGATGGCCAGGTAGCAAATTGCATTGCCAGCCTGGACACGCACCTGATCAATCAAACGCTGAATTTTCAAATACATTTTCTGTCAGCGTCTATCTGGTTTCAAGATGGAGAACCCGGACAAAACGCTGGGGTGTCAGTATCAACAGTTCGATGCTTTCCGACGCTGAGCAATTGAAATCCGGTATTGGGACTCTGGCGCCGTGCTGTCTGTAAAACTCAGGCAACATCATTAGGTTCGGGCGAAGAAAGCCGCTTCGTGGTGCGCCGAACGAAAAGTCATTCACCGACGCCGCTTCGCGTTCGATATGAAGGCAGTGAGGAGAACAATCGTTATTGACCTGCTCAGAGCGATGGCTAGATTGCAGCCTCGCCGGTCAAGATTGACCGGCTTGCCAAGAAAGGAATAGTGGCGTGGCTACAGGCACTGTGAAATGGTTTAACGCAACAAAGGGCTTTGGGTTCATCCAGCCCGACGCTGGCGGAGCGGACGTTTTCGTACATATTTCTGCCGTTGAGCGTGCCGGGTTGAGGAGCCTCGCCGATGGCCAAAAGGTCAGCTACGAGATCGAGCAGGACAGGCGCACGGGAAAATCGTCTGCTGGCGATCTAAGGGCGATCTAAGTTGCTCAATGGCTAGCACTCATTTTGGAGCCGGCCTTTTGCAAAATCGACCTCCGCGCCGATAGGTGGCAGCCCGGCGCGTGAGCCCAATTTTTCGCGGAGAGATCTCTTATAGCGATCCGTCGTTGCCGCCGAGTGCCAAAGAAGCACCCTGTGCCCGAGGTGATGTCGGATCGTCTCTGGGGGTGACGCGCCAGACCGATTTCCCCGTCGCGTGCTGTCCAGCGCCATCGTCACCTCACTTGGCCAGGGCGCGTCACTGAAAGCAAGCGTGCAAAGCGCCGAGCAATACGTCTTCGACGCCCTATCCGATCGACTTGATGGAGGCCTCCAGTCTCGCCATTTCAATCTGCTGGTTTCTCTCTGTTGAGGAACTCGCGTGTGTTCCCTTGATCAGAGCGCAGGTTCAGGCTCGGCTTGCTTCAGAACTTGACCGAATGGTTGCGGCGATCCCACCTCGACATTGTCAATCAGGCGCGTCTGGCCGAGCCAGGCGGCAACGAGCAGCCGCGCTGGCCGGTCCAATGTTGCGATCGAGGCAAGGTCATCGTCGGCACGCAATTCGAGATACTCGACCTGCGAGAACTCGGCAGCAAGGATCGCCTGTCGAGCCTCCCGCAAGATCCGCTCGACTGGGTCTCCTGAAGTCAGCCGCCGGGCAGTTTTGAACAGGATTTCGGGCAGCTTCGGTGCCGCCCGACGCTGCGCCGAAGTCAGTCGCATGTTGCGTGACGACATCGCCAGGCCGTCGCTCTCGCGAACCGTCGGGCTGCCGATAATTTCGATCGGGATATCGAGATCACGGACAAGCTGGCGCACCACATGGAGCTGTTGAAAGTCTTTCTCGCCGAAAAACGCCAGGTCCGCGCCGGTCTGGAAAAAGAGCTTCGTCACCACGGTCGCAACGCCGTCAAAGTGACCGGGCCGGAACGCGCCGCACAGACCGTTGCTCGGGCCGCTGACCGAAACCTTGGTAGCAAAGCCTTGCGGATACATGTCGGCTGCATCGGGAGCGTAAAGGATATGAGCGCCGACCGACGCGAGCTTGGCGGCGTCATCGTGCTCCGTGCGTGGATAGGCGGCTAGGTCCTGGGCATTGTTGAACTGCTTGGGATTGACAAAGAGCGTCACGATCACCCGATCGGCCTTCGCTAACGCGGCACTCACAAGGCTCAAATGTCCCTCATGCAGGGCCCCCATGGTTGGTACAACGGCGATCTTCAGGCCCTCCCGGCGCCACGCGGCAACGATGCTGCGCAACTCGGCGACGATCCGGACTATTGCGACGCTCATGCGGCCTCACCCCCACTGACATTGCGCGGCTCATCGCCGAAGACATGCGCGCTCGCGGGAAAGCGACGCTCGCGCACCTCATCTGCGTATGTCGCGATCGCTGCCTCGGCTGCCTCGCCGAGCTCTGCGTAACGTTTGACGAATCTCGGCCGGAAGGTGCCAAACAAGCCTAGCATGTCATCGACAACCAGGATCTGCCCATCACAGGCTGCCGAAGCGCCAATCCCGATCGTGGGGATTGAGGCTTCCTTGGTGATCCGCCGAGCAAGCGCCTCCGGTATTTTTTCGAGCACAACCGCGAAGGCGCCCGCCTCGGCCACCGCGATGGCATCGCGCAGAATGCGCTCGGCATCTTCGCCTCGCCCCTGCACAGGGTAGCCGCCGAAGGCATTGACAGCCTGCGGAGTCAGGCCGACATGGCCCATCACCGGCACACCGCGTGCGGTCAGAAATCGGATTGTCTGCGCGATGCTTTCGCCGCCTTCGAGCTTGACCGCCGCACAACCGGTTTCAGTCATCACACGGGCCGCGCTCCGGAAGGCTTGCTCGGGACCTTCCTCGTAGGAGCCGAAAGGCATGTCCACGATCATCAGCGCCCGCTCGAGCCCACGCCGCACCGCCTTGCCGTGGAGGATCATCATCTCAAGGGTTACGCCGAGCGTCGAAGGCAAGCCGTGCAACACCATGCCAACACTGTCGCCAACCAGCGCCACATCGCAATGATCATCGATCAGCTTGGCGATTGGTGTCGTATAGGCCGTCAGGCATACAAGCGGCGACTTTCCCTTGCGCGCCGCAATGTCGGGCGGGGTCAATGCCCTGTTTCCTCCGGTTGCGCTCATCCGTTCTCATTCCCCAGCGTCAACTGGACAGAACGTTTGCCACATTTTTGTGCAGATGCGAAGAAGAAATTTGCGGCGCACAACAGTTCGCCAGCTAGGCTTGCACCCTGGCGGTTTTCTACGCTGCTGATTGCTGAACTGGGAATGGGCGCCAACGATTAGCTGCTCGACACCGACGGCCGATCAGGACGCTTAGGAGAGACGATCTGATGTAAATTCCGGTACTTCCTTCCGTTGAGGAGGTCCAACCGCCATCCGTACGAGGTCCTATGCGACGGCCGAACGTGAGGATACGTATCGACCCGCCAACGGACACATCCATTGCGTTGAGGAGATTCCTTATTGCCCATCTGCCAGCCGATGATCCGTCACCTGAAGTTTCCCGCCCTGTTCGCTGGGATCGACCGCATGCCGGCATTGGGCACGCCGGTTAGCAGGCGGACGTTCGAAGTCTCCAATCCATCGACCGGGGAATTGCTGGCCGAACTCCCCGACATGGGTGTCGAAGAGACGCGCGCTGCCATCGACAAGGCCTTTGATGCACAGCCCGGGTGGGCAGCGCTGACGGCCCGGGAGCGCAGCGATATACTCTGGCGCTGGCACCAACTGATCGTGGATCATACCGACGACCTCGCTGCCATTCTCACCGCGGAGATGGGCAAGCCACTCGCTGAAGCGAAGTCGGAGGTAACCCATGCGGCTGCGTATCTGCAATGGTACGCCGAAGAAGCCAATCGCATCTATGGCGAAACGATCTCGGCGCCATCGACAGACCGTCGCATGCTGGTCATCAAGCAACCGATCGGCGTCGTTGGTACGATCACGCCCTGGAATTTTCCCGCCTCGATGGTCGCGCGCAAGATTTCGCCGGCTCTTGCTGCCGGCTGCACCATCGTGCTGAAACCCGCCGAGCAGACGCCACTCGTGGCGGGCGCGATGTTCGCCCTGGCGCATCTGGCTGGCTTTCCCGAAGGCGTGGTCAACCTCATCTACGCTTCCGAAGGCGATGCTGTCGGCCGCGAACTCTGCACCAACGCCAAGATCCGCAAGATCAGCTTTACGGGCTCAACCGAGGTTGGCCGGCTGCTGATGCGTCAATGCTCAGAACAGATCAAGAAAGTCAGCCTTGAGCTCGGCGGCAATGCGCCTTTCATTGTCTTCGACGATGCCGATATCGATGCTGCCGTTGACGGCGCGATCCAGGCGAAATTCCGCAATGCCGGCCAGACTTGCGTTTCAGCAAATCGCCTTTACGTCCAATCCGGCGTCCACGATGAGTTCGTCGAAAAGCTCGCCGAAAAGGTTCGCCAGCTTTCAGTCGGCGACGGCTTCGATCCTGGGGTATCCATCGGGCCGTTGATCGACAAGCGCGCTCTGGCAAAGATCGAATCCCATATCGCCGATGCCGTTGCAAAAGGCGGCGTCATTCGATGCGGGGGCGATCGCGTCGGTATGAAAGGCACGCTTTTCCAACCGACTGTCCTCACCGAGGTTTCTCGCGAGATGACTGTGGCGCAAGAGGAGACTTTTGGACCGCTGGCACCTATCATTCGCTTCGAAGACGCGGATCAGATTGTCCGTGAGGCCAACGACACAATCTACGGGCTCGCCGCCTACTTCTATGCCTCTAACCTGAAGCGCGTGTGGCGCGTGGCCGAAGCTTTGGAATATGGCATGGTGGGCATCAACACAGGACGAATGTCGTCGGAAGCTGCTCCTTTTGGGGGGATCAAGCAGTCCGGTATCGGGCGTGAGGGGTCCCGTCATGGGCTCGAGGACTACCTCGAAATGAAATATCTTTGCATGGGCGGGATTTGAGCGATACTGGGGCGCGTCGGCCAATCTCAAGTCAGAGCCGAGCGACCGTTTGCTTTGGCGAATGGACGCTCGTTAAACCGATCATTCGAGGTCGTCTTTGGGACGGTTCCGGAATGTCCGATTCGGCAAGCGCAAGTGGTGAAGCTGCTGTTGCCACCGGTTGACCGCTGCCGGCGACCATGCTGCGCGCGCAAGTCGCGCCTATTCCAATCGTTACAGGCACCCCGATACAGCGGAGCAGCGCTTGCAGTTCGGCCTGACACCTGCCGCCCGCAGAACGCCAAAGAGGATCCTGGCGCAAGGCGGTGTCGACGCCATGCTCCAGGACCTCGGCCGTGAGACCAGGGGTCTCCCACCGGCTGAAGTACGGAATCTGCCTCATCGCACCGCAGATGTGTCTCGATGACTTCGAAAAGGCTCGCCAGCCAATCAGACGTCAATGACCCCAAATCTCTTCAAAGACCCGCAGGAAGTTTTCCCCCAGGACACCCCGAATCTCAGTTTCACCAAAGCCTCGCGCCCTCAGCGAAGATTCCAGATTGCCGGCCTCGGCGTGACTCGCAATGCGCGTGGGAAAGGTCCACGGCGGCATTGGTATATAGCGCTCGTCGTAGCCGTAGTAGATGTAGTCTTCTTCGTTCTCTTCAGCAAAGTCGAAGCCTAACCCGACATGCTGTGGCCCCACGAGGTCAGCAATATAGGCAGCATGGTCGATCAGCATGTCGAGCGTCGCAGGCCCGTCTCTGGTCAGGAAAAATGGCGCTGCGCAGACACCAACCACCCCACCCGTGGCTGCGACAGCGCGGATCAGATCGTCTCCGACATTGCGCGGCGTCTCCATAAGCGCCCGCGCATTTGCATGCGATATGATCAGCGGACGAGAGGCCACCTCGGTTGCCTCCAGGGCGGTACGCGGTCCTGCGTGGGCGAGATCCACCGCCATCGAAAGCGCTTCCATGCGGGGAATAACCTTACGGCCGAATTTGCTCAGACCTCCGTCGGTGATCTCGAAACAGCCATCGCCGACCCGATTACGCGCATTGTAGGTCAGCTGCATCACTCGAAGCCCGCAGGCATGAAAAACGTTGATGAAGTCGAGCTCGTCCTCGATCGCGTCAGATCCTTGGAAGTGCAAAACTATCGCTATCTTGCCGCACGCCTTCGCTGCCCGGATGTCAGCGACTGATCTGGCGATCTTGATTTTGCGAGCGCCGCAGCGCTCGATCTCAAGCCATTTGGCCACATCTTCCATCGTGGTGCGAAAATCCTCGATCGCTCCTGCTGTCGCGAGTACGGCATCAAGGCCGCCGGCAATCATATCGGGCAGACGCTTGTCGACATCTCGCGGGTTGATCATCGGCGCCGCAGCATCGAGCAGTATCGGCGAGAAATCATTCAGCGTCATCGCGGGTTCTTTCTTTGGTGAGGTCTTCAATTCCGTCAGCCGCCTTGCCGCCCGCGGCGAGCCAGCAGCGGCTCGCATGTCGGGGGGCGACGGCAAATTTGGGCGGGACAGCATTTGCGCACGGATCGACCCGCGCCCGGCACCGGGGATGAAATGCGCAACCGCTTGGTTTGCGGGCAAGGTCGGGCGGTCGACCCTCGATCGTTTCCAGCCCGTTTTCCAGACGTCTGTCTACGCGGGGCACGGCCTTCAGAAGCGCTGCCGTGTAGGGATGGCTGGGATTTCCGAAAACTTCGCGCGTCGGTCCTTCCTCGACGATACGCCCGGCATACATGACGAGCACTCGGGAGCAGAACTGGGACACCAACGCGATGTTGTGGGAGATGAAGATTATCGCCGTTCCATTGTCGCGATTCATGGCCGCCAGAAGACCGATGATCTGCGCCTGCACGGTGACGTCGAGCGCGGTCGTGGGCTCGTCGGCGATGACAAGCTCTGGGTGATTGGCGGTGCCGATGGCAATTCCGACGCGCTGGCGCATTCCGCCGGAATATTGATGCGGGTAGCTTCGCGCACGGGCGGCCGCTTCAGGAATGCGGACCGCATGCAGCATGTCGACCGCTTGTCTTCCCGCTTCACGGCGCGTCACTTTGTTGTGCGCCTCGATCGCCTCGCCGATCTGCCGGCCCACGGTCATAACCGGGTTCAGCGAGGCCGACGGATCCTGAAAGATCATGCCGATCTGCCCACCGCGGACCTTGCGCATCTCCCGCTCGGGCAGCGTCAGCAGATCGCGACCAGCGAACAGAATCTTGCCGTTTACGATCCTACCGGGATGTCTCACGAGCCGTATGAGCGAAAGTGCGAGCATCGTTTTTCCGCAGCCGCTTTCGCCAACGATGCCGACAACCTCACCACGATCGATACCGAATGACACCCCATCGACGGCCTCCACGACACCGCGCGCGCTTGGAATGTGGACACTTAGGTCCGTGACATCGAGCAGTCTGCCCGAGTTTTGGGGGCGTACGAGCATCACCATCGTTCCTAGAAGGCTTCTGCCGCGACTGGGAGCGGCGCTGCGGCATGAGATGCGGTATCGTCTGCGAAATGGCACGCTGCCTGGTGGGTGTCTGTCGCGACCAGGCGGGGTTCATGGCTCGTACAGATCGCGGGATTGCCGAGTTTGCTGCGCAGCCAGCATCGTGGATGGAAGCGACAGCCGTCAGGCATGTTGAGCGGCGAAGGAGGATCGCCCGACGTCAACAGGGGCTCCATAGCGGAGTGCTCCGGACCCTCGAGCGTGGGGACGGCGGACAAAAGTGCCATGGTATAGGGATGACGCGGTGCAGCAAACAGCCGCTCCGCATCAGCAAGTTCCACGACGGTGCCGAGATACATGACGGCAATTCGGGTCGCCATTTGCCGCACGACCGCCAAATCGTGCGAAATGAAGATGTAGGTGAGGCCGAACCGGCGCTGCAATTCGAGCAGCAGGTTCACGATCTGCGCCTGGATAGACACATCAAGCGCGCTTAGTGGCTCGTCGCAGATAATCAACTTGGGCGAGGCGGCCAATGCGCGAGCGATACCGATGCGCTGACGTTGGCCGCCGCTGAAGGCGCGCGGCAGACGCATGCCGGCTTCTGCGCCCAAACCGACCAGATCGAGAAGCTCCGCTGCGCGTTGTTTGCGCAAGGCAGTGCTCACACCGGCGATCAGTAGGGGCTCCGTTACGATCGCCTCAACGCACTGGCGAGGATCAAGGCTGGCATTGGGATCTTGGAAAATCATCTGCATGCTTCGGCGGGCATTCCGCAATGCTTTGGACTTCAGCCGTTCGAGCCGCACACCCATGAATTCAACCGAGCCGGAACTCGGCCGCTGCAACATCGCGATTGTGCGGCCGAGAGTGGTCTTGCCGCAGCCGCTCTCGCCGACGATGGCCAGTGTCTCGCCGGACGTAACGTCGAGGTCAATGCCGTCCACGGCGCGGACGTTTCTGCCTCTGCCAAAGAGTTTGGTTCCGATGGAGAACGAGACACGCAGGTCGTGGATTTTGAGAAGGGTTGCCATCAGACACTCCCATGGCCGCGGAGAGCGGGATCGAACCTGTCGCGCAAAGCGTCGCCGCCAACATTCATGGCGAGCAGCGTGGATCCGATGGCCAATGCCGGCATCAACAGCAGATGAGGATAGGCCTGGATCGACTTCACGCCTGTCGCGATCATAGTGCCCCAACTCGGCGTCGGTGGGTCGACGCCGACACCAAGGAAGCTCAGACCTGCCTCCAAAAGAATTGCATTTGGCACGACGAAGCTCGCCGACACCAGAATCACGGGCAGACAGTTTGGCAGGATATGCGTCCGGATGATCCGCCAGTGGCTTGCTCCGGACAGCCGGGCAGACAGCACGTATTCACTATGCTTCAGACCCATGACTTGCGAGCGTACCAGGCGCGCCGTCGTAAGCCAGGAAGTAAGACTGAGCGTCAGGAGAACCCCAAGCAATCCACCTGACAGCCGATAGAGGGCGGCCAGCGGTTCCAGCACGCCGGTTACCTGGCCACTGAGTTGCCCCTTCACCAGCGAGGCGATCAGGATAGCAAAGAGCATGTCGGGAAAGGCGTACATGCTGTCAACGAATCGCATGACCAACGTGTCGGTTCGGCCGCCCGCATAGGCTGAAATCGTTCCGACCATTACTCCAAGGGAGACGGCGATCAGCGTTGAGACGACCGCGACAACCAATGACACCCGAGCGCCGACAGCCAGCCGCGAAACCATGTCGCGGCCAAGCTCGTCCGTGCCCTGCCAGTGAGCCAAGGACGGCAAAGCATTGCGATGCAGCACGTCTTGCTTGTAGGCATCATGGGGCAAGAGTGGCGCGGCCAAGGCCAAAAGGGCAACAAGCGCCAGGAATGTCAGACCAAGCGCCAAAGCGGGGCTTTGCCGGCACTCGCCCGCTAATGATTGCCATAGAAGCACGCGCGTCGACCGCGGCCGCTGTGCATCAGAAGAGTCCGCCACAATTGTCATCCTGCTTGATCCACACGCACCCGCGGATCGAGCAAGAAATAGCTCACGTCCACGATAAGGTTGAAGACGATGACGAAGACCGCGTAGACGAGAGTCGTGCCGATGATCACTGGATAGTCTCGCGCCGACACTGCGAGGACAAAGTAGCGCCCGAAACCTGGGATGCCGGCGATCGATTCCACGAAAAACGATCCGACCAGCACGTAGGAGGCATAAGCTCCAACGACTGTCACGATCGGGATCAGCGCGTTACGCCCCATGTGACGGACGATCACGTGAATGGGTCTAATGCCTTTGGCGCGCGCTGTCTGGACGAAGTCCATGTGCATAACTTCGCGCATACTGGTGCGAAAATAGCGGATGATTGCGGCCATTGGAGCCAGCGCTAGCGAAAGCACAGGGATAATGGCCGAAGCGCTGAAGATGCCTTTGAAACCGAAAGTCGGTAGCCAGCCCAGCCCCACGCTGAAGGTGACGATCAGGACCGACGTGACGACGTAAGTCGGCATCGATGTTCCTAGCGTACTTAACATCCGGATCGCCATATCGATGTATCTGTGCGTCGTCAGCGCAGCGAGAGTGCCAAGGGGCAATCCTATGATGATCGCAAGCAGCAATGCAGCGGCGCCGAGCTTTAGCGAGACTGGCAGGAACGTCGTGATTATATCGGCGACTGATCGCGACTGATCGCGGTAGGACGGGCCAAAATCGCCTTGGAGCGCGCCGGAGAGATAGTCCACATACTGAACGTAGAGCGGCTGATCGAGCTGGAACTTTGCGTCAAGCGCCTCCTTGACCGACGGCTCCATCGGCCTGTTGGAGCCCACGTCCCAAGGCGACCCCGGGGTCACGTGCGCGATGAGAAATACCATCGTATAGACGAGAAGCAGCGTTGGCACCGCCGCCAATATACGCTTTGCAATATAGGCCAGCATTTATCCACCCCACTCCGCACGGTTCTAATCGATGTTGGCTTCACCAATATGGTATAAATCCAGAACGCCCTCGTGCTGGAGGTTCTTGACGTTTGGCATGATCAGCCACAGGTCGGTCGGATTGTAGAGAGGGATCATAGGTGCCGCGTCTTCCAGGATTTTGTTGGCGGCGTGGAATATCTCGACCCGCTTGGTTGGATCGGTCTCGACATTTCCTTTCGCGACCAGATCGGCGAATTCGGGCGATGTGAAATGGTTGTTGCGATAGTCGCCGACGATGAGCTCCCCGAACCAATTCGCCGGATCGGAATAGTCCGAGTACCACTGGTTGATCATGACGTCATAGGGTTCGGTTTTTCGTGACTTGACCCAGGAGCGGTAAGCGTTCTCCTCAAGGACATTGATCGTGGCGGTCACCCCGAGATTGTCCTGCCACATCTGCTGAAGGAGTTGGGCGATCAGCGGCTGGCCACGATTGGCCGAAGCAGTGATGGTGAATTGAGGGAAGCCCTTGCCGTCCGGGAACCCGGCCTCGGCAAGCAGCTTCTTCGCGTCATCCACTGATCCTTTCAACGCATCCGCGGCGTTACTGCCGGCGATCGAGGCAGGCAGGAGTGTGGCGGTTGGATTGGCGGTATCGTCGCTGACCGCAGCAACGATCGCCTTGCGGTCGACGGCCAAACTTAGTGCTTGCCGAACTCTCTTGTCATTCCAGGGGGCGCGGGTGAGGTCGTACTGTGCCCAGATGGTGCCTGGGATGGCGTACGGCACCAATTGCTTGGAAAGCTCAGCGTCGGCCTTAACGCGCGGTATGTCTTGGGAAGGAATGCAAGAAGCAAAGTCGATTTCGCTGGTTTCGAATGCTCGCAACTGCGCCGTGCACAGATCGTCCGAAGCGACCGTTATCTCGATCTTTTCGATCTGCGGCTTCTGACCTGCGTAGTATGGATTGGCTTCCATCGTGATCGACTGATCGTTGATGCGGCTCACCAGCTTATATGGGCCGTTGGAGAGCATGTTCTCAGGCGCAATCCACTTGTCGCCCGCCTTCTCAACAACAGCTTTCGGGACCGGGGTCAGATACGGTAACGCAAGCTTGGCGCGAAAATAGGGGGCCACAACTGCTGTCGTGACTTGGAAAGTAAATTCGCCAGTCGCCTTGATGCCGACGGCGTCGGGATCAGCGATTTTACCTTTATTGTAGGCTTCAGCATTTTCGACATCGCTGAGGAAGGGAGCGACTTCGCTAGCCATCTTGGGATCGAGAATACGCTTCCAGGAGTAAACCCAATCCTGAGCGGTGACTACGTCGCCATTCGACCATTTGTAGGCGGGATTGAGAGTAATGGTCCAAGTCCTGCCATCACGGCCAAGTTCGATGCTCTTGGCTTGACGAAGCACCAGATTTCCCTTGTCGTCTAAGCGTGCCAATGGCTCGAAGAGTTGCGCATTGACGAAAATGGAGAAGTCAGTCGCCAGATTGGGATCCATGAAGCGCGGCTCGCCGGACATCATGCGGAATGTTTTTGTATTTCCCGCGTGGGCGACACCCACCGCCAAGCCGAGCCCAAGCACAAAGGCACTGGCCGAAACTCTGAATGCACGTGGCAATATCATCGAAATCTCCCATTTCACTCGAAGCTGCTTCCGGTGTTCTCGGCACCGGTTAGATCGACGTTAGTGGAAGAATAAGGAAGTTTCTAATACCGATTGTTCGATGATTGATGCCGCCAAGGCCTCAATCCGGCGAAGCAGGCGGATCTTGTGCATTCACGACAATGTCTCGCGTGCGACAGCAATGAAGTTCTGAAGTGCTTTAGATTTAAGATCGGGATGCCATGCAGCGACGCTGGCGACTGGTGGAGGTTCTTGGCGAAACGGCCGTACGACCACATCTTCCCGAACCTTGAGCCAAGCCGCGTCCACATATATCGAAATCCCCATGCCGGCGGCCACCAGATTGACGATGCCGTCGGAATTCGCCGCTTCCTGAACGACGCGCGGGCGAAAACCGCCCGACATGCAGAAGGCATCGACCACGTCTATAAATGTGTCCCACGACCCGGTCGCTCCGAGCACGAACGGTTCGGCGGCCAAGGCGGTAAGATCGATGGTCCTCGATCCAGCAAGCGCGTGGCCGCTCGGCAAAAGACAGATCAGCCGCTCCCGGCGCAACACTTCATATTGCAGACCTGCGAGCAGATGCTCGCCAGACAGGAAGCCAATATCCAAACGACGCTTGCGCAGAGCATCGGCCATATCGGGCGAACTCATCGAACGAAGCTCGATTTCGACGCCTGGGTGGCGCGAGCGAAAGTCGCGGATTATCTTTGGCAAGGAGTCATTTATGGCGAAATCGTTGAAGCCGACTGACAAATTGCCGAGATCGCCTTCTTCAACCCGACGCGCGACGCGAATGGCAGCTGTGACATGTTCTAGCAAGTCGCTCACCTCGGGGAGGAAAGCCCGCCCGGCAGCTGTCAATGTCACAGAGCGTGTCGTGCGTTCGAAAAGCTGAACCTCCAGCAGTTGCTCGAGATCCCGGATTGTTCGGCTGAGCGCCGGTTGGGCGATATGAAGTCGCTCTGAGGCGCGCCGGAAATTTCCTTCTGTCGCGACTGCAATAAAGGCCCGAAGATGACGCAGTTCAACTGACACTTTTCTTTCCCGGCGACCGATGCGTGCGGAAACGCGTACTGCGCCAGCCAATTGCTCCCGCGTAGGCTCACGATGTCGATCGCGCGTTGCTGGGTGCAGCGTTGTATCGGCAGGTTGGGGGAAACGCTACCCACAACGAGCAAGTTTGGCAAATGGCTGCTCCCGATGCAGATAGCTGAGCAATCTATGGCTGCCTTGACGGCATAGCAGCTTTATCGCGAGTTGATGACAGCAGGCTCGTACTCGCGACTATCTGCGCCGTGGAAATTTGGATGCAAGCCGCGAGCTATATATAGCGCACCACGAATTTCCAAGGACAGGCCACCCAGAGTTTAATCGGCGAGCCAAAGACTTTTGAGTTCGTGGCCGAGTGCCCAGTGAGCAGACATGTCGTTGTCGCACTTTGACTCATATGGATCGCGTAGCATCTGGAATTCATTGTCGACGACGGCGCCAAACAAGAAGCACTCATCTTTGTATTGCCCACGTTCCGCACTTGCCATTTTCACCGTTGTCCTAACGATGATTCCGTCCAACTTTCGCGCTTTCCAAGTGACGGTGCCGTAGTCCTGGACCTCCGAGTTCAGGTTCGTGGCTTTCCAGTCCTCGCGCGAGAGACCTTCATTCCACTTGGCGAACTCGGGGAACAGGCTTTCCACGTTGATCCCAGATGACGTGTTAGCCTTATCTGCCGTGCCCAAAACGGTTCGCTTTAGTCCGTCCGAGAAGATATTCAGAAGGGCGGTCGCGGCTGGCCCGTTCTTCTGACGCAGATCTGCCTGGCGGGCTGTCTTCGAGTTCCTCTCGTCCTCATCGCGCTGAGCCGCAATTTTCTTCTCCTCGTCGGCGGCCACACGCTTGGCCTCCGCTGCTTTGATCTCATCCTGCTTGACGGCATCCAATTTGGCAGCCGCGCTGGCGGCGTCACCCTTGTCGAACCACACCGGAGCGAAAGCGAACTGTACGCCATCGCGTGCCAGCGCTTCTGACGCAGCCTTCAGGTTGGTGGCCGACGCGTAGAGCACTCGGCATTGCTCGTGCCGCACGTCCTCGTAAGCCTTGTCAATGGAAGGATACGACACGTTTCTTCCCGATACGGCGGCGAAATCGGCTATCTTGTTGATGGTCGTCACATGAACTTCAGCATCATCGCCAACGACGCTGCAGATCTGGTTCGATGTGTTCGCCAACAGGATGCCGCCATATCCCTCGCGCGTTCCAGATGAGATCTCTTGAGCGATCTTCAACGTCAAAGCCTGGTCGGAATCCATGCGGGCCTTGATGTCTTCGAAGCTGATAGGATCGAATACGCGGATGGTTTTGGCCTGCATAGCCTCGAGATAGGCTGCCTGGAGCGTTGGCGCGGCCTCAAGAAACGTCTTCCGCTGGACGAAGAAGAGATCGGCACGGTCGAGGTCGCCGGCCCCGCATTCCGAACTGATATCTATGGCCTTGCCTCCCAGAGGGGCGATGGCCCTGAGCAGCGCACTGTCCAAGGCAGGTGTCCGGTCCAGCCCAAGTAGACAGAACCATGCCTGATTCTTCGTCAGCGAGAACTGGCCAGATATTGTGCGGAGAATTGACGGCGCCCGGGGGCCAGCGTTGTAGAGAACGATCACGTCGTCCAATGCACCCCGAAGGAGTGCCTTGTTCAATTCGGTGACCGCATAAGGCGCGCTGGCGCTCTCCTGGCTGGTGCTGCCTCCAGCCTGACTGTCGGCAGCCTTGCTGGCGGCCAGTTCGTCGGCCAAGGCCTGCCGGGCAATCATCGCTCGCACGCCCTCTTTGGCCTCCGTCAACGAGTCCAGGTCATTCGTATCGGAAATTCCGTCGAGCGATTTCACCTCCTGAACAACCTCAGGAAGTTTGGCCGACGTCAGATGGCTGCTCATCCAGCGTTTGAGCGCCAGTCTATCGGCTTGCAACTCGGCAAAGATCTCAACCTTCTTTTTTTCGACCTCCTGCTCCCGCTCCTTGGTCCTCGATGCTGAAAAATCGGCGTAGCCAGGCACGGCCATGAGCAGGTTGGTCAGCCTGAGCGCCGAACTGTTCAGGGCATCGGTGGAATCGGCCTGGACCTGAGCGTTCAGCGCAGCGGCCTGGCCTGCGATTTCGACGAGGTTCGGGGTCTGAGGGTTCAACTTCAAGAACGTCCCGGCATCCGAGAGCAGCATTGCCGCAGCAACTCTCGCAGTCTTCAGGTTTCGGGCCTCCGATTTGTCATAAGAAGCCTTGTCAGCGAAGCCCTTCTGCTTCGCTGCTCGGAATTCGCTGGGATCGGAGAACCCTGACGCGCGATAAGAGACAAATTCCGTTTTGGTTTGAATGCCCAGCTCGACCGCTACCTGATATTCCTTGGCTGTGGTGAAACCGCCCGATTGCGCACGTTGATATTCGTCGCGGCTGCGAAAGCCGCCGGTCGCGGCGGCCTCGTAGTCGCGTTGCGTCGTGAAGCCCATCTGTTTCGCCTCGGCGAAGGCTCTTGCTGACGTGAACCCGCCGGAGGTTGCATCGTTGAAGCTCTGGGCATCTGCGTAGCCGAGAGCTTGGGCAGCGTTTCGTTCCTGGTCGTTTCGGAAGCCGTCGCCGGCGTTACGTTCGATCTCGGCGAGGGTGTAGTCCGTGAGGAGATCGCCAGGCGGCAGGTCGAAACGCGCGAGATAGGATCTGAAGGATTTCACCGTCGTTGGACCAATCAGGCCATCGACGGGGCCGGCATAGAGGCCAAGCCTGGTCATCGCCGCCTGCAGTCTCTGGACAGCTCTCAGATAATTGGGTTGGGTGGCGAAGTCGAACGAGGCTCCCCTGTCATAGGACATCCAGACCAATCCATCCAAGCCCTCCCCGCGGGAGAGAAACGAGTCCTGAGGGATGATGTGTAGTGCTTTAAGCGCCGCTAAGTTCGCTTTCGCCTTGTCCCGAAAAAGGGTTCCAGCGACGACAGCAAACACGCCGTTTCGACTATGAGCGACGAGAGTCGGTCCCAGGGTTGGGGCGTAGGATTGTGCAAGAGCGATTGCCTCTCCTTCTGTCGGCCTGCTCGAGACAACGAGCCAAAGTGCATTGGGCTGCGGCGGCGTTAAAGCCGTCGACCGCGCCATTTGCTGGCCGTTTTGGATGATTTGGATAAACTCGGAAAGCGACGATGCCGGGCTCACAGCCGGCAAACAAACAGCTGCCAACAACGCAGCAACGCCCACACTGCACATGCGATGCATGGTAATCCCCTACGCAACCCCAGCAGCCATATTCACGAATCCTATGGCCTAAGCAAGCAGGCGCGATTGCTTAGAGTGTTTATGCTTACCGACCAGCACTCATGCAGCAAGTGGCTGCTTCAGAGTATCCCATTCCGGGCCAGAAGCGGTCGCTTCACGCCCTGTCGGGCTGGCACGGCAAGCTGGTCTCTAGGGCGAAGGTGAGATGCGAAGCGGGCGTTTGGTCCTTCGGCATCGCGGTCCATTGCAAAAACCCTCTCGACAATATAGCTGCACAAACTGCACGAATGGGACGTAATGGAAAAGGAAAGAAACATGACCCCATCCAATGAACAGCACGACAAGGCCGACCTAGTCTCACTCGCCGCTGACATAGTTTCTGCATATGTGTCAAACAACCCGGTGCCCGTTCCAGAATTGCCAAAGCTGATCGGCGATATCCATGCTGCCCTGCAACGGACTGGCACGCCAGTGGCGGAACTTGTGGCCAAGCAAGAGCCTGCGGTTTCGATCAAAAAATCGGTCACGCCGGACTACATCATCTGCCTTGAGGACGGCAAGAAGTTCAAGTCCTTGAAGCGTCATCTCAATGTCCACTATAACCTCCGCCCGGATGAGTATCGGCAGAAGTGGAATCTACCTGCCGATTATCCAATGGTAGCGCCGAACTACGCTGCTGCCCGCTCTGCCTTGGCGAAAGCAGCTGGATTGGGACGGAAGCCGGCGGAGCCAGCCGTGGAAGCGAAACCGAAACGGGCGCCACGTGCGTCGTTGGCAGCCGCCAGGGCGTCGGTTGCTAAATCGCCAGTTAAGAAGAAATAGGAGAAACGCGAAACGGCGGGGTTGAAACGAGTACGACGCCGTCCGATCTGGTGACCGGGGTCTTTCTTTGGCCACGTCCACTCTGCCGGGCGTAGCGCCAAGCGATCCCAGGTCGCCTAGTCCTGCTTACCGCTGGGGCCCACCCAATTCACTTGATGCTCTTGGCACGGTTCTCCGCCTCCGAAGGTCCCATACGCCTCGCCCTTGAAAGAGATTTCTAATCCGGTCCTATCGGCTCCTGATCAGAACCCGATTTTCAGTTCGACGCGACTGCTTGCGAAGCTCGTTTCCGCGTAGGTCAAGGGAACCTCCCCGGGGCCAACGCCGACAACGAGGGTGGTCAGAACATATTCGACCACAGGAATATTGAGGTAGCGGGCCTCGTCGTTGGAAGGCATGCGAGAGCGGATGCGAACGTCCTTTCGGCGGTATTCACTGACGCCGCATTGCTCAAAGAGCGATAGGAACGAGAACTGCTGACTTGCTTTGCCCTTCAGGGCGCCAAACAGGCCTTCGATCCCCGGGAGGCGAGAGCTTGCGATATAGTGATTGCCGTAGTTGAGAGGCGCACCGCTGCCCTGTCCAAGGATGGTGACCAAAAGCACTTGCTGGCCTTTCGGTAGCTGAAGTGCATCTGCGACTTCGCCAGGAGCGTAACATTCCACCGCTGACAGGACCGTGCGCGACGGCACGAGGTTGTGCCCGATAAGGTTCTGCTCGAACAGCTGGTGAGGTCCGACGTTGTATTGAAGCGGATTGACCACGGCATAAGCGCCGCGGCCTCGTTCGATCCGCACCTTGCCTTCCGCCTGAAGATGCCCAATCGCCTTGAGCACGGTATGTCGATTGACGCCGAAGCGTGCCCCTAGCACTTCACTGGACGGCAATCGCTGATCGGCGAGCAGATCTCCGCGTTCAATCTCTTTTGCCAGTGTCTCGCCGATCTGGCGCCACAGCGCCATTCCCGTCCCCGCCATCCAAGTCTCCTTCGCGACCAACGCAGTTCTCTGTCACATCCCGTTCATAGTTGACTGGTACCAACGCCACGATTGTGTATAGCAGTCTAGAACGAATGGCGAAAGATGTTTTTCATGCGCGAGGTAGAATTCTCTCACGTTTCCAATAGCTTTGGCTCCACGCAAAGACGCGAAGACCTGTCGCTAAACGAGTTCGTCACCCCCTCTGGGCCGTCAAGATGCGGCCAAACCGCTCTGCTGAAGAGCCCCGACGGCCTTGAAGCCGCCGATGACGGAAACGTTCTGACCGGCGGCGAGCAGGCGGACAGCACGCTGTCGAAGGCGCGCGATGGCGCCATGGTACGGAGCCGCGGTTGCGATGGTCTTGCCGGTCATTGTTCTTGCCCCGGCGCTGATGCAGTCGCGGGTCTTCGGCAAACGCTTGCATTACGCACGACCAAGTTCCTGTCGTTGGTCGGTGCTGGGGCGCTTCATGCGATCCTACTCGCGACCAACGGCGACACGCGTCGTTGCGCCTCTGCAGTTGCCTTTCAGGCCGCCCGGCGATGGCTCATCGAGGGTCTCACTCACGGGGTAGTTAGATGAACTTCGCTGCCCATCCAACATCGCAATCCGGAACAGCATTGATGCCCGAACAAGCAGCCCAGAAGGCACACACTACCATTGTTGCCGATTTTACGCGCTCGATACCTCCAATGCCTCCCATTTTCCGGGCGAGACTGTGCTCCAGCTTATCGGATCTGGCCAGTGATCCGAACCTTGACATGCATGTGCGAACGTCTGTTTCGGGCGGCCGGCAATTTGATCGCGAGGCCGGGCTCAAATGGTTGGCCCCAAGGCTTGGCGACAAGGTCTTGGCCGACAGGATGACCATTACGAATGGCACGCAAAGTGCCATGCTGCTCCTACTGGAGGCGCTCGTCGGCCAAAATGGCCTGTTGCTCACCGAAGCCCTCTCGTGGGGAGCGGTTCGAGAAGTTGCCAGGCGCGCGCATGTCAAGATAAGGGGGCTTCCGATCGACGATGACGGCATCATCCCTGATGCGTTCGAGACCGCGTGCCGCGATCTTCGTCCGAAGGCTCTTTATTGCAATCCCACCGATCAAAATCCGACCACGGCGGTCATGCCCGAGATGCGTCGCCGCCAGATCGCCGCGATCGCTCGGCATTATGGCCTAGCAATTATCGAGGACGATGCGCTGGGACGGCACCATCCAGACGCACCGGCGCCCATCGCTTCGATAGCCCCGGACATCACTTGGTATGTGATGGGTCTCACCAAGTGCATCGCACAAGGTTTGCGCCTCGCCTACATCGTCGGCCCTTCGTTAGCGGACACACAACAGGTCATGGGACCTGCCAGCAGGCTCTCCTTCTGGGCGCCCAATCCACTCACGACTGCCATCGCGACACGCTGGATCATCGACGGCACCGCCGAGGAGATCTGCACGGCAATCCGCCACGAAAGTTCGAAACGGGAAGAGCTCGCCTCCTCGGTCTTGTCGGAAGCGGACCTCGTGTCCAAGCCAGGCGCGATGCACGTGTGGCTGCGCCTTTCTCCAGCCAAGGACCGCCATCAGCTCACGGCGTCACTCAAGCATAAGGGCGTGGCGGTTCGCCCGGCGGAGCTGTTTGCGGTGGATGACACGCCCGTGCCGAACGCAGTGCGACTGTCTCTGAGCTCGCCGCTCGAACGGAGTCAAGTCGAGCACGGGCTGCAAATCATCGCCACCGCCCTGCAGATCTAACTCTCTCAAGCGCCGGCAGTAAGCCGGCGCATAAGCAACAGGCTGTCACATGCAGCCACTACTGGAGAAATGAAATGCCTCTCAAGTCGTTTGGAACGACGCTCATCGCCTGCGCCGTGCTCGTCATGCCAGCTCACGCGGAAGACATCACACTGAAAGTGGACGCGACGCCGTCTATCTTCCCGGAAATGTTTAACCAACTGAAGTCAACCTTCGAGGCAGAACACCCGACAATTCACATCGACCTCGATACGTCGCAGCGGGACCAGAGCGACATGATCCAGCGCACCATGCGCCAGGCGGTCATCGGCGCCCTGCCGGACGTCTCGTTTCAAGGCTTCAATTATCTGAAGCTGTTGGCGGACGCGGGCCATATCCAGCCGGTTGATCAACTCATTGCCGCCGACAAGCAATGGACTGGACAGCGCTACTCTGCGTCCGTCACGAGCGCCACCACGATCCACGGCAAGGTGTACGGCCTCAGCATCGCCTATTCCTTCCCGATCATTTTCTACAACGCGAATCTGGTGGCGGAGGTCCAGCACGGAAACAAGGACCTGCCCGCCGATTGGAACGGGATCTTGGCCGTCGCCGACAAGATCCAAAAATCCCATCCGGATGTGCTCGGCGCCTATACGCGCTACAACTCCTTCATGTCGCAGGGCCACATCATGAGCCGCGGTGGCTCGCTTGGAAATGTGGAAGGTACGGCTGTGACCCTCACCGACCCAAGAGACATGGAAGCTTTCAAGCTGTATCGCCGCTTCGGCGAACTCGGCCAAGCAAAGATTGATATGACCGACGCTCAGGTTCGCCAGGCTTTTGCCAGCGGCAACGTCGGCATATTGGCCGATTCGAGCAGTAGTCTAGAGAGTTTTGCAAAACAGGTGGCGGGCAAATTCGAAATCGGCACCACGCACCTGCCATTTGCCGCCAACGCAAAGCTACCGACTGCGGGTATAGCTGTTGTGCTGCATACCAAAGACCCTGCGCGACGGCAGGCTGCCTGGCAGTTCATGAGCTTCGTGGCCGGGCCCGAGGCTCAGAACATCGTAGGCCGAAAGACGGGTTATGTGCCCGCCAACGAAGTGGCGGTTGACCGCGCCGACTTGCTGGGCGACTACTACAAGGCCAATCCCGCCATCAAGGGAACGCTGGCTTCAATCCCATACGCTGGCGCATGGTATGTCTTCAATGGTCCCAATGCCGGGCGCATCGACAAGCTCTTTGCTGACCGTCTGCAGCAAGTCGTGACGCTGAAGCAATCGCCCGATGACGCAGCCCGGGCGCTCAGCGAGGAAATTAATGGCCTAATAGAGAAATAAGGCTGGGAACCCGGTGACCGAACGCTCCTTTTCGGTCGCCGCTGAACTTCCGCTGCCGGGCTGGCACCTTCCGAAGGGCTTGTCCTCAGTACGGACAGAACGCGAAGCGCAAAAGTTGACGTCATGGAACCCATGAAACCCGGTTCGCTGCTTTTGCGCGGCGAGCGGATTCTCGAAGCTGCGGGATACCCGGCGTTGACCTATTTTCGTCGGGGATCGCCTGACAAGCCGCTGGTGGTGTTTCTGCCGGGGGGCGGACATCTCGCCCGCATTGCTTACGGCCATCCCGACCTTTGCCGCGACGATTTTCTCGACCACTGGCTGGCGCTGGAGGGCTTTAGCCTTCTTGCGATTTCCTATCCGTCCGATCATCCGGTTTACGATCGTCTTTATCCGGCTATGAACCTGACTGAATGGGGGCGCGTCGCGGCGGGAGTAACCAGAAATGTGATCGATGATAACGGCTTGGGCAGAGATGTCGTTGTCCTGGGTTGGAGCATGGCGGGATATGCCGCGCCTCCCTTTAACATGGCCGCTAATTATATCGGCCTGAATATTGAGGCCTTTGTGTCGCTCGCCGCGACGCCACCATTGTTTCTCAACAGCGATACAGATCCGAAAATCTGGCTCAATCAAGCAGGACTAAGGGAGATGCGTTATCCCAAGCCAGGCTGTGAAGGCGAAAGCACTGATTGGTGGGATGTAGCGATCGAGGAGCAGGCTCGGCTCAACGGACGGCCTGTCTTTGATCCAGAACGCTACTTCGAAATGTTTCGCTGCAATCACCCGCTCAATCTTAACGGATCCCGGCTGCGCTGGCGTGACGGTTCGGTGATTGCCGATATCGCCGCGGCGATCGACGATACGGGTAGCTTCGACTACGGCAATTACCCGCTTACAGCCTGTCTGGTTCCTCAATCGACCAGCGATTTGCGCCATGCGGCCTCGGATGCTGCCAGCTGGGGTTTTCTGAATTCCCAGAAAATCTTCCGTACCTGGTTGCAGCCTTTAGCCGCACGTTCGCCGGAACAGATGGCCGATGCTTGGAGCGAGCTATCATCTGTTCTGATAAAGCAGGTTCATGAACTGACTGCCACGATTCCCGGCGGACACCTGTTTTTTACCGGCGCGCTGGGTGCCCAATCAACCGCCTCGGCAATCCCCCCTCTTCTAATCAAGATACGCAAGCTTCGCGCCCGTTTGGATGCGATTGGCCAGCGTTGAAACTGGAGTCAAAAGATGATTATCGATTTCGACCTGCACCAGGAAGGGAAGCACTCCGGCTACATCCGTGTGCCCCATTCAACTGACGAATCTGCCTATGGATCGATCCTCATTCCGGTCATTTCGATCCGCAATGGCGAGGGACCGCGCGTCCTGTGCCTTGGCGCGGTCCACGGCGATGAGTTTGAAGGTCAAATCGCCTGGACCAAGCTTGCTCAACGGTTTGAGGTTGAGGACGTAAGGGGCCATGTCCTGATCATTCCCGCGCTCAACGTGCCAGCAGCACTTGTCGGATCGCGGGTATCTCCTGTTGACCAGGTCAACCTCAATCGCTGCTTCCCGGGGAACCCGCGAGGGACATTGACCGAGCGCATCGCTCATATCGTGGAGAGCGACCTTCTCCCCCTGTTCGAGTTGGTCATCGACATCCACTCGGGCGGCAATTCACTGCTTTATCTTCCGGGCCCAACGATTACACTCGATCCAGATCCTGTCGCTCAATCGCAAATGGTCGAAATCTTGAAAGCGTTTGGAGCGAAAACTGCTTACGTGTTTGACGAGTCGGGTGGCGGCGACGCGGCATTGATCGGTGCGTGCCGTCGCATCGGTATCAGACGCCTCGGAAGCGAAATCGGCGGCGGCGGCATCACTTCCCGAGACAACATTGCCATGACGCAAGCTGGCATTCTCCGCGTCCTCGTCCACCTTGGTGCCATCTCATCCAGATGGATCGACGGGCTTCCCGAACCTCAGATGCCGGCATTGATCCGTCGTGCCAGTCCTCGCAGTACGCATTACGTCCACGCAGATGCCAGCGGTGTGTTCGAGCCTTTCGTCGAATTGGGGGAGGAGGTGCGCACTGACCAAAAATTAGGACAAATTCTCTTCCCCGAAACGCCTTGGCGGGATCCAGTCGCATGCATGAGCCGGGCGTCCGGCATTGTCATCTGCCGACGAGCCAAAGGCCGTACGACTCGTGGCGATGGCATCATTGTACTTGGTGAGAGGATACTGGCGGGCTAGTCCGAATTGTGCTTGCCCGACGGTCTCAACGTCTGACCCGCTGGGCAACGTATCGTATCGAAGGCCCCTCGTGGTAGGCAAACAGCACGGTCGGAAGTCCTCGTGTTCATCGCATTGCGCTTGACGGGCACGGCAAGCTCGATTTTGTCGCGCTTGCACTAGGTAAGCCATATGGTCTTCGACACATGGTGGACGCAGACCGCGCTGACGTTGCGAATTGGCTGATGCCTCAGGTTGCTTCACAGTTCCGCGACGAAAGCCCGCTGGAACGGGTCGAGGACAGCCAAGGTTCGCGCGCATGGCCACCGGTATCCCAGCTTGAAAATTGCTTTCACGTGATATAAGTAATGCCGGAAGATCATCACCGATCTCACTGGAGGCTGCAATGCCGAATGCGCCATCGAACAATTTCACCGAGACCGAAATCGAGCGGCTTATGGCGGACACGCTGGTGGAAAGGCTTCGCGCTATAGACAAGCCGGAAAAGAGCAGCGCGGCCAAGAAGGAAGGACCTCGAAGCCGTAAGTTTAGGATCGCGGAGTCCACGCGTCTTAGGGCGACCGTGAAGAAGGCTGTGAGGGATGTCTTCCAAGAAGTCGCGCCTTTTCGGACCTTGGATCCAGCCACCGCGCGGCTTCTCGAGCCGCTTAGTGCGGTAGTGGCCGAGAAACGAGTAGAACTGTCGGAGCGTAACATGGAGCTCTTGGTGGAGGCCATGCTTCCCGCCAATGACCCGATGTCGGAAGTTAGATCGAAGATCGAGGCCGACAATGCCCGGGCGCGTGTAGGGTTCGTGGAGAGTGTCCCGTGCCTGACGAGCGCGGACCTGGCTGGATTGGCAGGCCACAACGCTCGCAATAAGAGTGCAACGGGATCGAGATGGAAGGCCGAGAAGAAGGTATTCTCGGTGCAACTGCGTGGCCGCGAATTGTTTCCAGCCTTCCAGTTCAGGGACGGCAAGCCCGATCCCGCGGTCGCGCAGGTGCTACAGGCGTTGCCGCCAAAAATGAGCCAATGGCAAGTTGCCTTCTGGTTCGTCTCGTCGAACCCGTGGCTGGACGGAAAAGTTCCTTCGGAGAATCTCGAGCGGATGGCCTTGGTTGTCGAGGCTGCGCGTAAATTGGGGGAGGCAACGACAGATTGATCGTCGTTCCCTCCCCGCCTCTATCCCTAAGCTGCAATGTTCTGGTCCTTCCGGCCGGGACGGAGTTGCATCGCGTACATTCGCGGAACCGACGGGCGCGCGAGTTCAACCCAGGCTTTGGCTCTTCCAGATTCGCTCCCTTCACGAGCGCCGGCAAACAAGTTCCCACGATATACGCGGGAACTTCATTTGGGTGCGCCGCTTACGAGTCGGTGTTCCACGATATCGATCCGTCCGCCGCCTTCAAGACACTCCCAATGAGCAAGGTTGAGGAACTCGCCGGCTCACTTATCAGGGTCGACCGTGACCTGCGGCTCGCACGCCTATTCGAACCCGATCTCAACAAGTGGAGCATCACGCGTCAGTCGCTGATCGACACCCCGCCCTCGTCATACCCCTCCACCAGAGCTTGGGCACAAGCGATTCATGATGCCAATCCGACGCTCGATGGCATGATCTGGACATCACGGCGTTTCGACGAGGAGAAATGCCTAGTCCTGTTTGGAACGCGCGTCGACGAATCCTCGCTTGATGTTATCAGTTCCGAGGAGTTTGCCAGTTCGCCACCTCTGCTTGACCGCCTGGTCGAGCTTGGGCGGCTTTCCGGCATCGTGCTGACCCTGTAAATGGAGCCGATCGGACACCAGACCACCGGCGGGGATAGTAGAGCTGGGATTGGAAACGACCCACCTCGTCGCGAGTAAAGGCGAGTCTCGCACTGGCTGCGAAACGCCTGTGGCACCCCCCGGTACCGCCTCCCAACGGCTGATGGCTGCCGCTAAAAACCGAAGGCGAACGCCCTGCGAGGGGATGCGATCATCACCGCCGCGGAGAATGGCCATAGCGCCCGCCCCTCGGCTATTGCGGACGAAACGGTCACTTGACCAACCGGAGATATCTTGGACGCCTGAACTGTTGACAGAACGTGTCGAGGGCAAGCGCCGCGGCTTCGCCGCGCTTTGGCGGAGCCTGTGATTACGCAAACAACCCACGCCCGTGATCACCTCCAGGAATGACAAGATCGTGCGGCCGGTCTCCTCCCGATATCGAACGCATCCTGTCCTCGAGCTCGTCCTCAGCCACGACCCCTGTTTGGAACCACTGAAGCAGTGCCGCTGCTCTTTGTTGCCGAACACGCTCGGAGCAGTTTGTCGGCACGGTCCGGTTTAAGACCCGGAACAGCATCTGCAGGTCTTCAGGCGCCAAGTACGTATTGTCAGGAAATGACATTCCATCCTCCTGTGAAGCAGGGCGGGAACGCACAAGTTCTCAACGGCTTTGCGGACCAAAGCGCAGATGTACGTTACGACGGAATGCAAGCGCCCTCAACCAACGTCTGGTTTAGTATTCAACCCAGTAGCGACAACCGATAAAGCTCCGTCTCGCTTTCGCCGTTGACGACAACTTCGTTGACCGCCCAGGCACGCAAGAGGCAGCGTCCTTGTCGTTCGAATGCCAGACGTCGGGACCAACTGCGTTTTCAGACGCTCCTCGTCGGCATTGATGAAATTGGCGTCGCCATCCACAAACGTCCGGACGTGATTTCAAGTGGGATCCGGAGGCCTCATTGAGAGCCTTGGCGATTTCATTTCTTGTTTGGCAGATCACAACGACTGCTGAACTAGGCGCCTGACTTAACGTGAAGCGCGGCTGCATCCGCCACCTGCAAAATCCTGTTCTGTTTGAGCAGATCCAACGGGATCTTGTCGTCGAGCAGATCGGACTGACGAACAAGCCACAACCAGGCCGAGCGCGGATTTTCTATCTCCGCCAATACGTGACTGATCCCGTCGACGGGACGTCCATCGACGAATTGCGCCAAGGGAAATACGTGAGTTCGCCTGCTCTTAGGCAGAGCGATGACTTCGTTGCGGCGTTTCCAGAGGTGCAGCGTCGATCGCGGGATCCGGAGCTCATTCTCCAGGTACGTTTGGCCGACCACCTTACCAGCCCAGCTCTGGATCAAGGTATACCGGTCCTGAGGTCCAGAGGCTTCACTGGTCTGTGCGATGGCCTGATTTGCGAATGCCTTTCCGGACACCTGCGGCTGCTTTTGGAGCTCCTCTAGTTCCATCGCCAGCGAAAGCACGAGCCTTGAGACCGCATCGGTGAGTATTTCGCTACGGCAATCGAAGGCTATGCGCTGTTCTGAAGGAAGACACATAACTGCCGCAAGCACCTGGCCAGCCAGCCTCCCGACGAAGTCCAATGTCTCTCGTGCCATAGGCACATTGTGGCGGCGAAGGACAGGCTCAACCTCGACGGCGATCAGCCGCGCGGCTTCGTTGCGCCAATGTCGACTTTGACGGCTTGCCGCCGTTGGCACCTTCACGGCTTCCATTAAAGCCAATTCCGGCTGGCAAGCACTGATACGACGTGGAGTTCGAACGGGAGGATCGAAGTCGGATGTTCAACCGAATGGTCATCAACGCCTCCCGTTCTTGCCCCGATTTGCCGATTGTCGCGTTCGCGCGGCAGAACGTACAGGAAGCTTGAAGCTGTTGGATTGGGCCCAATTCTTCGCAGCCCGATTGCGGTCCAGTCGATCAAAGTCAAATCCTCGCGACAATGCCGTTGATGTCTCAGCTCGTTGAAGAAGGGTTCGGCTCGCAATATCAGGGGACGCCAGCACATGCTGGCGACAGAGGGAGGCGGTCATGCAGGACGGAGGCGGAGCCGAAGGGACCCTATTTTCTCGATGGTGATGGCTGCATGACCCCTGTCTCCATTTGTTCGGCTGTCCCCGCTTGTTCGGCGGCCAACAACGCCACCGCCCTCCAAACTTGAATTATCCAGCCACCAATTTGTCCCCGTATGTTACACGGCTGTGACAAGCATCGAATTTTGCGATCATGTGATGCCCATTCGGGATGAATCGCTGGACGGCTTCGCAGCTGGACGGCTTCGCAGGAGACGGATTGAACGGGCAAGGAGATCGATCGCTCGTGCCTGCCTTCGCGCAAGGGAACATGGGACAACAGTACAAAGATCAGGCGCGCCTTGACGGCGGCCGACTGTTCGTTAGACGGCTCTGTTATCGGGCCTTGCCGGCGTTGACGACCAGACAGGTCTTCTGACAACGCCGAATCTTGCAGAGCTCTTTAAACAGAGTCTTGTGGGGGGGTGGTTCCCGGATCACGGGGCACAGCGGGTCTACAATAACGTTCTGTGCCGTCCTGTTCCGATGCAGCCGCGAAATATCGCTGACGTCATTGCCGCGACAACCCCGTCCCGGTCCCGGCGATCATCGCAAGAAGCGTTTCTCATCCTGCTTGGTCTTCTCCATCCCCTGCAGTCTGAAGACTTCTTCGACCGGGACAATATCTTTGTAAACATTCTGCACACCGCCGTCAGCTACGATACGGCTGAAGGTTTCTTGCATGGCGGTTGCGGCTGCGCGAATTCCATAATTGCCGTAGATAACCATGCGTATATTGCCAAGCGCTTTTATGCGGGCCGCCTCGAGCTCGGGATATGCATTGGGAACGATAACCAGAGGTACCGAGCCTTTCCAGGCGCGAGAGAAGCTTTCGATCTCCGAAGGGTCCTTTTTCTTGGAATGGATGAGGACCATGTCTGCTCCGACCTCGGCATAAGCCATGCCGCGCCTCAGGGCCTCGTCTTCGCTTAAGCCCGCGATCAGGGCCTCGGTCCGGGCGATGACCAGGAAATCCGGGTCATGCCGGGTGGCGACCGCCGCCTCGATCTTGCCCTGGAATTCCTCGACGCGCAGCAGCTCCTGGCGCCCGCCAGCGGCAAGGCTGGTCACCTTCGGAAAGGTTTTGTCCTCAATCACGACAGCGCTGCTGCCGGCATGCTCGTACTCGCGGATGGCATGGACCACGTTGATCGCATTGCCGTAGCCAGAGTCGATATCGGCGATGATCGGAAGGGACGAGCGGCCGGCGACCGCGCGCAGCATGTCGAGATGCTGGGTCATCGAGATCAGACTCATGTCGGGCAGGCCAAAAAGCGCCGAGAGTTCAAATCCTGAAGCCCAGAGACCGTCGAAGCCAGCCTCTTCGGCGAGAATGGCAGACAGCGGGCTGTGGGCCGCCATGATGTGAACGAGGCCGCGTTCGGCCATGCGCTCACGCAGTTGCTTTGCTTTGCTCATAGATATTCTCACTTTCCGAAAGCGCTTCGCAGGCGGCCAGAATTCGGCCGCAAGCGTGTTCCAAATCCTCGATCGAGGCTGCGTAGGAAATGCGGATGTAAGGCGAGGCCATGAAGCCGCTGCCCGGTACAACCGCAACCCCGAACTGCTCCAGCAGATAAAGGGCAAAATCCGTATCTGTCTGGATCATTGTCCCCTGAGGCGTGATTTTGCCGATTACCCCGGCGCAATCCACGAACACATAAAAGGCACCGTCCGGCGTGCGACACTTGAGGCCTTGGGTCTCATTGATTTTTTCCACGACAAGGTCACGGCGCTTGCGGAAGCCGGAGACGAATTCGCCAATATAGTCCTGAGTGCCGCCGATCGCCTCAATCGCCGCATATTGCGAGATCGAGCTGGTGTGCGACGAGGTCTGCCCCTGGATAGTGTTCATCGCCTTGATTAGATCCATTGGCCCGGCGCCATAACCGAGGCGCCATCCGGTCATGGCGCTGGACTTCGAAACACCATTAACGGTGAGAGTGCGGTGGATGAGGTCTGGCGCCGCTTCGGCCATCGTGACGAACGGCACGTCGTAGACAAGCTTCTCGTAGATATCGTCGGCAAGTATATGCACGTGATCATGACGACGCAGAACAGCGGCGAGCGCGGCGAGATCGGCCTTGGAATACACCGCACCGGTCGGGTTGTTGGGTGAGTTCAGCATCAGCCACTTGGTGCGCGGCGTAATCGCCGACTCCAGATCGGTGGGCTTTAGCCTGAAGCCGAAATGCTCGTGGCAGGCCACGAGAACTGGGGCGCCGCCGGCAAGCTGCACCATGTCCGGATAAGACACCCAGCAGGGTGTGGGAATGATGACTTCATCGCCGGGATCCAGACTTGCAAACAGAGCGTTGAAGACCACCTGCTTGGCACCGCAGCCGACGGTGATCTGATCAATGTCGTACTCCAGGCCATTATCGCGCAGGAACTTCTCTTTGATCGCGTTGCGCAGCGGCTTGATACCGGCAACCGGCGTATACCGTGTCTTGCCGTTACGAATTGCAGCAATGCCGGCATTGCAAATCGCTTCAGGCGTATCGAAATCAGGTTCGCCCTGGCTGAGCGCAAAGACGTCGACGCCCTTTTCACGCAGGGCAGCGGCCGCGGCCGTCATGGCCTTGGTTTGCGAGGGTCGGACGGCTTGTAGTCTCTTGGCGATGAGTGGCAAGTAAACTCTCCTCGTGGCACCGAGTTGCGGCCGAGACCTAGCCAAGCCACCTACCGGCCGCCAGCTTCGGCATCGCGTAAAGCAGGCTAAATGATCGCTTATTGCGATGCTTCCTGAGCCCTGCGCCTCATTTGGGGCCTGCATCTTCCTCTGTCATCTTCCGGCAAAGTCGGGTGAGCCAGCGGCAAAAGGCGTGGGCGACATCCAGATTGCTGCTGCGGTCGATGGCATAGGCCCGATATTGCATACCGCTTGGCGCGCGTGATCCGGGGAGCACTTCCAGAAGACCCTGTTTGATCAGTTCTGCAACAATGATATTCGGCGTTACCAAGAGACTTTGTCCCGTCGTCACCGCCGGCAAGGCCAGATAATGGTGATCGTAGCGGGCGCCAGAGGTGATATCTGAGGTCTTCAAATCAAGGCCGCGCAGCCATGTCGGCAGAATATCGGGGCGGGAGGTGACCGCGATTACGGGCGTGGTTCGCAAAGCCTTGAGTCCCCTTCCGGCGACGCAGTCGGGCGCGCCGACACAAACGAGTTGCTCGTCATAGATGTCCCAGCGGTCGGCGGGTTCGGTCAACATTAGGTCGCGCGTTAGGAGCACGTCGAAGCTGTCGGTCGACGCGGGGGCAGACAAGGTGCTGATGACGTCGACCGTGACACCACCCATTTCCCTCGAGAACTCACGCAAATTGGGAATAAGAACCGTATATGCGAAGGTAGCAAGCGAGGTTCGCACAACGAGACGGTTGGCATCCTTGCTACCGTTGCGGCGCATCCGCTTGGCGGTAAACAGGATCGTGTCGAGCGGTTCGGCAACGGAATCGGCGAACAGGCGGCCGAAGTCCGTCAACTGGCTTCGGCGGCCGCGCCGATCGAGGAGTTTCGCTCCAAAATATTCCTCCAGCACCGCGATATGGCGGCTCACCGAACTCTGGGTAATCCCGAGCGTCTTGGAGGCGCGCGTAACACTATTGTCGCGAGCCACCTGCAAGAAGGCGCGCACCGCGTTGAGTGAAAGGTCTCTTTGCTCGTTCAAATTCGCCTCCTGAGCCCGTCCGGCGGTCCATCCTGAATCGCGGTCATACCATCGCAATATTCGATGCTTGTCACAGCCGTGTAACAAAACCGGACAATTGGTCGCCATCTATAATCGAGTTTCGAAGGCGGCTGCTCTGCGGTCGTCGAACAAACGAGGACATGCCCCATGGCTGCCATCACCATCGAGAAAATATCAAAATCCTTCGGTTCAACGTCGGTGCTTCGCGATGTATCGCTTGCGATTGCCGATGGCGAGTTTCTGACGCTGCTGGGTCCGTCGGGCTGTGGTAAGTCGACGTTGCTGAGGATATTGGCGGGCCTCGAGGTGCAGACGGGTGGGTCGATCGCGATCGGCGAGCGGGTGGTCGACGGGGTGCGGCCGAAGCGGCGCGACGTGGCCATGGTGTTCCAGTCCTATGCGCTTTATCCGCACATGACGGTGGCGCAGAACATGGGCCTGCCGCTCAGGATGCGGCGGCTGTCGGCCTGGCAGCGGCTGCCACTGGTCGGCCGGTTGCTGCCGAGCACGAAAGCGGTTGGCGCGGAGATCGAGCGGGAGGTTACCCGCACCGCCAAGGCGCTCGGTATCGGGCACCTGCTTGGCCGCAAGCCGGGGCAATTGTCGGGCGGCCAGCGCCAGCGCGTCGCCGTGGGACGGGCGATGGTGCGCCAGCCGGCGGTGTTCCTGATGGACGAGCCGCTGTCGAACCTGGATGCCAAGCTCAGGGTGCAGATGCGCGCCGAGATCAAGGAGCTGCACAAGCGCCTCGGCGTCACCTTCGTCTATGTCACCCATGACCAGGCGGAAGCCATGACCATGTCGGACCGGGTGGCGGTGATGCTCGACGGCGAGCTGTTGCAGGTGGCGCCGCCGCAGCAGATCTATGCCGACCCGGACGACCGGCGTGTGGCCGAGTTCATCGGCTCGCCGAAGATCAATCTCCTGGAGGCGAAGCTGAAGGACGGCGCGCTGGCGGATACGGCCGGCACGAGCTTCTCGGTGACTTCCGGTCTTGCACAAGGCGCAACCCTGACACTCGGCATCCGGCCGGAAGCCTTCCACCTCGTCGAGGCCGCCGGGCAGAACGTGCTGACCGGTTCGGTGCGTCTGGTCGAGCACATGGGCTCCGACCTTTTCGTCCATCTCGATGTTCCGGGCGCCGATCATCCCATCATCGCGCGTCTGCTTGCCGAACGCGCCCCGCACATCACCTCGGGCCAGACCCTGCATCTCGGCGTCAAGCCGGAGCGGCTGTTGATGTTCGGCGCCGATGGCGGGCGCCTGCGGTCGCATGACCCTGCAAGCGCGACCGTGCTGCGCATGAAGGAGCGTCAGCAATGAGCGTTTCCACATCGGCGGCATCGGATCGGGCTGTTTCCCCAAGCCCCAATGCCGCCATCAGCCCTTCGGCCCGCAAGGCGCTGCGCAACCGGCGCATTGCCGAAGCCCTTGCCGCCTGGTCGCTGGCCGGGCCCGCGCTCGTCCTGCTCGTCACGCTGTTCTTCCTGCCGGTCTTCGCCGTCTTCCTGATTGCGCTCACCGACTGGCAGTTCGGCGCCAGCTCGCTCGCCTTCGTCGGGCTTGGCAACTTCCGCGAGGTGCTTTCCGACGAGGGTTTTCGCGCTTCCTTCGTCAACACCATCCTTTACGTCGTCATCGTCGTGCCCGGCACGATCGTGCTCGGCCTGGCGATCGCGCTGCTGATCGAAAGCGGCAAGTCATGCCGAGCCTTCTATCGCGCCGTCCACTTCCTGCCGTTCATGGCGACGCTGACGGCCATGGCGATCGCCTGGGAGGCGCTGCTTCATCCCACCATCGGCCTCGTCAACCAGACGCTCGTCGCCATCGGATTGCCGACCGCCAACTGGCTGCGGGACGAGAACACGGTCTTGCCGGTGCTCGCCGTCATCGGCATCTGGCAGAACCTCGGCTATGCCATGGTGCTGTTCCTGGCCGGGCTGAAGTCGATCCCGCAGGACCTCTACGACGCCGCCGACATCGACGGCGCCGACCTGTGGCTCGACCGGCTCAGAACCGTGACGCTACCGATGCTCGGACCGGTCACCATGTTCGTCTTCATCGTCGTGGCGCTGAAAGCCTTCGAGACCTTCGACACCGTGCAGATCCTCACCCAGGGCGGGCCGGGGCATGCCTCCGAGATGCTGCTCTACACGCTCTACCGCGAGAGCTTCGAATATCTGCGCACCGGCTACGGCGCCTCGGTCGCCGTCGTCTTTCTCTGCATCGTGGTGGCGCTGACGCTGATCCAGGCCCGCGTGATGGACAAGAGGGTTCACTATCAATGAGCACGCACCACGCCACCCCTGGGCTCTCCGCCCCGTCCGCCATCCTGCGTCATGCCGCCCTGCTGACCACCGGCGCGCTGATCCTGGTCCCCTTCGTGTGGATGGTGTCGCTGTCGATCAAACCGCCGGGCGAGATCTTCCGCGCCTCCTTCTCCTTCTGGCCGCAGCAGTTCTACGGCATCGAGAACTACACCAGGGCGCTGACCGCGGCCCCGCTGCCGCAATACATGCTGAACGGGCTCTTCGTCTGCGCCATGATCGTCATCGCCCAGATCCTCGTCTGCGCGCCGGCGGCCTATGCGCTGGCCAAGCTCGACTTCCCCGGCAAGAAGCTGCTGTTCGCGCTGGTGCTGATCGCGCTGATCCTGCCGCACGAGGTGCTGTCGCTGCCGCTGTTCATCCTCGGCTACCAGCTCGGCATCCTCAACACCTATGCCGCCCTGATCTTCCCCTACATCGTCTCGCCCTTCGGCATCTTCCTGTTCAGGCAGTTCTTCAAGACCATCCCCGACGACGTCGTCCAGGCCGCCCGCCTCGATGGGCTCTCGGAGCTTGCCATCGTCTGGAGGATCATGGTGCCGATGGCGCTGCCGGCCATCATCGCCTTCGCCATCTTCTCGGTCGTCGGCCACTGGAACAGCCTGTTCTGGCCGCTGATCGCGGTCAGAGACCAGAACCTGATGCCGCCGCCGCTCGGCATCATGGCCTTCAAGAACGAGGAGGCCGGCAACGACTACGGGCCGCTCATGGCCGCCTCCACCATCGTCGTCGCCCCCCTCATCATCGCATTCCTCTGCGCTCAACGATGGTTCGTCGAGGGCCTCACAGGTGGAGCCGTGAAGTGAGCCTCAGCACGCCGCAATTCTTGAGTCCTTTAGATCGGCATCGGATCGACCCAAATCCTGGGTGTGTCGAATCCCGTCCATAGCGACGAGCCGGGCTCGGCCACGGCTGGGGCACACCCGTCAACGGCCAGAACACGTTCGCGCGCAGTTGCGGGCGTGCGGTGCAGATCTGGATCGGAGGTCCGAATCCACGCCAGCAACCGGTACCGGCAACCAGTGCCTTGGTCGGCCTGATCACTGAAATACTTCTGCAAGCGTCTGAAAGCACCCCGCCAAACTATGGAAAAAAGATGACGAACACAGCAACCCGAGTGTGGACCGACGTGAATCTTGAAAAGGAGGGCGTTCAGCATGGCTATCTGCGCGTTCCCCATTCTACCAACGATTCCGGTTATGGCTGGATCCCTGTTCCAATTTCAGTTGTCCGCAACGGTGATGGGCCGAGCGTCCTCCTGATGGCGGGCAACCATGGGGACGAATATGAGGGCCAGGTTCTTCTGATGAAGTTCCTGCGCAATGCACCGATCGAAAAGATAAGGGGCAGAATCATCATCTTGCCGGGCGTAAATGCACCCGCGGTTGCCGCGGGACATCGCGTATCACCGATTGACGGGGGGAACCTTAACCGGTTGTTCCCCGGAGACCCGAATGGCACCCCGACCCAGATGATCGCGCATTTCATTGACAGTATCCTTTTGCCCGAGGTTCGCTACTGTTTTGACTTTCATTCTGGGGGATATTCTTCCGAGTATATCCCGGCGGCGCACCTAGTAGCGCCGGACGAGCCTGCGCTGCGCGAAGAAGCAATCGGATTCCTGAAAGCCTTCGCCATGCCGAATTCGATCCTGATCGAAGGTCTGATGGGAGGGGATCTGCGGCTTCTGGGATCATGCCGGCGCTTGGGGGTTGGACACATGTCGACCGAGTTGGGCGGTGCTGGAGCGTTTTCAGTGGATGCATTTCGCTCGGCCGAAAGTGGATTGCCACGCCTGTTAAGGCATGTGGGTGTGCTCGCAGGTGATGGGCACGAAGACGTTCCACCTGTTTCGCAATTCTATCGGCGCCATCCCGCCCGAGACTTTGTCTACGCGTTAGCGACGGGTGTGTTTGAGCCTTACGTCAAACTCGGTCAGACGGTTGCGGACGGCGATGTTGCAGGGGCGATCCATTTTACCGAAACACCTTGGCGGGAGCCCGAAATCGTCAGGTTTAAGATGGGCGGAACCGTCCTCAAGCGTCGTGCGCCAGCACGTACCAAGATCGGTGATTGTCTGTTCACTACGGGCACGCGCCTGGACAATTGATGCGCCGTTCCCTTCCGCAGTACGCGAACCCGATATCGCAAACCGCGGATGACCATTTTCGCGGCGAAAAGGATCGCGGCTTTGCCTCACGCCTAAGCAACCTATCTCAATTCATCACGGGACAAAACTCATGCACACCTTAAAAGCCCTCCTCTCTGCGTCGCTCCTCGCCTTGGTCGGCGCGGCTGCCACCCAAGCCGCCGAGAACGTGACTATTTCCCTTGCCCATGCCAATCATCCGGAAGTCTACCAGGCCGTTGCCAACGAATTCATGAAGCAAAACCCTGACATTCAGATCAAACTCCAGCCCGCCGCCAACGATTATGACCAATTGCTTCAGACACTTCTGCGCGGCAACATCACTCACGAGCTTCCGGATGTAGCGTTCCAGAGCGTGAATCGTATCGACGTTCTGACAGACAATAAGATGGCACAGCCGATTGACAAATTCCTCCCAGGCGAAGCCGACCTCGAAGGCCAAGGCTATTCGTCGTCACTTGTCGATACCTGTCGCTTCAATGGCCTGACCTATTGCTTGCCCTTCGCCATTTCAATTCCGATCATCTACTACAACCCAGAGCTGGTAAAGCAGGCTGGGGGAGATCCAGAGCACTTCCCCACGAATTGGGAAGGGATCATTGACCTTGCCAAGAAAATCGACGCGCTCTCCGACAAGACACTCGGAATCTATTTCAGCTACTATAACCACAGTTCGAACTGGACAACGACAGCCCTGATCACAAGCCTAGGTGGCAAGCTGCTGAGCGCAGACGGCAAGTCGATCACGTTTGATAGTCCCGCAGGGATGGAAATGCTGCAGCTTATGCACAGATTCGGCGAGGCCGGCCAGTTGGATATTTCCCTCGATCAGGCCCGTCAGGCATTTGCAGCTGGCACTCTCGGGATCCTTTCGACCTCCAGCAGCCATCTGGCCAAACTTGAGCAGCAGGCAGCCAGTCAATTCAAGCTCGAGACGGCACCTTGGCCGATGTCCGAAAACGGCCGTCTTCCCGCAGGTGGCAATGGCATTTTCATGTTTACCAAGGACCCCGTCAAGCAAGTAGCCGCTTGGAAGTTCATCAAGTTCGCAACCGGTCCCGTAGGGCAGACAATCATGGTCAAGGACACCGGCTATACTCCCGTAAATACCATCGCTCTTAATGAGCCAGAGCTGCTCGGGGACTATTACAAGCAGAACCCGAACCAGCGCACTGCAGCAAGCGAAGTCCGTTTCATTACTCGTTGGGATGCTTTCGCGGGCGCGAATGGTCTCAAGGCCTCTAACGTCTTCCGGGATTACGTGCAGTCTGTTGTTTCACTGAAGCGCACGCCCGAGGAAGTCATGCCCAAGATGGTGCGCGACATCGCCAAGCTTATGCCGAACTGAGCGAATAGAAGAACCACCGGACTTTGGTGGACGGTCTTCCCGCTAAAAAAACGAGCCACGTAATGAATACCGAAACTGAACTCGACAAGTGGCTGTCTCTGGTCGATATCGCCAATGCTTGGGATCTGGTGTTGGCGTTCTCCAACCAACCCAGATGCCTGCCCGACGATGTAAGAGATGGCGCTCAGCAAATTATCCGTCGGCTCTCGGCATGGGGAATCCCTGTCGACGTCCATGACGCCGAGATATTTCTCTCGATACCTATGAGCGCCTCCGTTTGTCTCAAAGAGGGGGCAAGGCTCACCGCGAAGGCCGCAGTGTTCTCCCACCATATTCCGGAGGGGATAACGGCGCCGACCGTCTACGTTCCGGCACCGGTGGCCGAAACACGCGCCGCACGCATGCACCGCAATTACGCCGATATTTCCGCTGGGCATATCCATGGAAAGATCGTCGTTTCAGAAGGTTTCGCATCGCCCGGCAAGGTCATGGAATTCGAACGCAAGGGGGCTGCGGGCTTCGTCGCCGTCAACCCAGGTGCGCGGTCGCATTGGGGAAGTTGTACTTCAATTTGGGGAAGCCCTGGGGTTTTTGAAATGCCCGACAGGCCCGGTATCCCTGTCGGAGCGGTGAACAGTGTCGATGGGCTGCCACTCATTGCGCGCGCGGCGGCTGGCGAGCCAATCATGCTCAAAACGGAAATGGCCGAAGGATGGCATAGGCAGCCAGTTCCAGTAGTCGAAATCCTCGGCGAGACCGAGCCGGAGAAATTTGTACTCCTGCATGGGCATTACGATTCCTGGGAAGTTGGGGTGGGCGACAATGCTACGGGTGCCGCAGCCCTCCTAGAAATCGCCCGTGTCCTGCACCAGGCACCAAGAAGACCGAGGCGATCGGTACGAATCGCATGGTGGCCCGGACATTCGACAGGCAAATTCGCGGGCAGCACCTGGTATGCAGACAATTTCGCGCTTGAACTTGACGAGGGATGCGTCGCCCAAATCAATTGTGACAGCCCGGGGTGCCGCTGGGCAAGCGAATACAGCGAACTTGCATGGACGGCGGAGGCCGAAGCCTACGTTAAGACATCGATAAAGCGTACGACCGGATTGGAAGCAAGTGGAGGGCGCCCACATCGCGGTGCGGATTATTCCTTCTCAAGCATAGGAATCACCGGGCTCCTTCAGCAGAGTTCGATCATCCCCGCGGATATTCGGCGGGCGAAAGGCCTTTATGCGGTAGGCGGGTGCGGAGGCAACATCGAGTGGCACACCGAAGCTGATCTTCTCGATGTGGCGGACAGATCGAACCTCGAACGTGATACGAAAATGTACCTGGCTACTGTCCTGGGCATCGCCGATGCGCAGGTCTTGCCATTTGATTGGCGCGCCGCAGTCGCTAGCTGCCTTGCCGCGCTCGAGCGGTACGAAGAGGCCGCCAAAGGGTGGTGCGACCTCTCTGCGATCCGCACTGCGCTCGAAACTCTCAGCGCTCAACTTGAGCGCTTCTATCTTGCGGTGGTCGATGGCACGATTCCTGTCAAACCGGCGAATTCACTCATCAACAGCCTGGCGCGCCTTCTCATACCGGTAGACTACAGTTCGGTCGCGCAATTTCAGCAGGATCGGGCGCTTCCCGTGCCATCCCTGCCAGGTCTGGCCCCCGTCACTGCTTGCGCCAATGCCGACGACATGACCAAAGCGGCGGCGCGGGTGACGATTATCCGCCAGCAGAACCGGATTTGCGCCAACCTCAGGGACGCAATCGCTCTGGCAGACGATGTTTTGCGAATGCACCAAGTCGTCGAAACTAGGCCTCGGTCCAATACAAGTGCGAGAGGATGACATCGAGTTCACAGCATAACGACCTAACGCCACCGCTGCTGTGGATGCCAACACGGCGCCTTCCGCCTCGACATCCACGCCCGCCCAGACGCAGCGGTATTCTTCCTTGTCGTTATTGGAAAATTCCTGTTGGAAATCGTTGCTTCACCAGGAAGAGCGGCGCCCGCAGCCACCGCTCTAAGGTCGGGCGGAATCGTCGAGACCGACGGTCAGCCGCGGATTTTCAGCGTTAATTCTTCGACATGAAGGCATCGAGATCGCGCAAGACGATCGGCACAGCTTCGGAATACGTTTCAGCAAGCCGATCGTCCGCACATGGTCGCGGAAGACGTCGGAGCCTTTCAGACAGCTCCCGTCTGGGAAGGGATCCCAGCGGGTGATGAACGGGCGGCTTCGGCGGCTGTATGTTGGTTCGGGTCATCATTGAAATAGCGGCCAAGAGTGCCGGAGCGGACAGCGGCAAGGTATTCGATGGCGAGTAACCCGATCCGTTCACCATGATGGTTTGGCCGATCGGCCCGGTGGCGAACTTGACGAACTCCCAGGCCACCTCCTCGGCTTTGTAGTCTAGACATCTTATAATGCATGACAGTGGACTCGTTGTGACGGCGAAGATGCAGGCCACTTCCTATTGATCGTCGAAACCGTAGAGCGACGCCGGCGTCCGGACAGCGATGTCCGTCAGAGTCTCCTTGTCGAGCACTCGCTCGACCAGCCAGCGGGAGCAATCCGCGTAACTCATCTGGCGATGAAGCCGGGCACTGACGCGAGGCCAGTCGGATCCCCAGACGAGGCGCTTCGGTCCAAAGGCGGCGAGTAGTTGCGCGAACACCCAATCGGACTGCTCGATCGGCAGGCGCGAAGAAGCCGAGAGCTTCACCCAGACGCGGCCCGTATCCGCTGCACTCAGGAGAGCCTGGAAATCCGGGCTCGAGGTCGGATCGTCCGGGCTTCGCGCAATGCCCATATGCTCGACGACGATGTTTATCCCGAAGCCAAGCAGTTGTTCGAGGCTCGCAGCGACGTACCGTGCGGGAATGCCGAGTTCGGCGTGGAGGCCGAGCCTGCCTGCAACGCCCAGCATCTCCGCAAACATCTCCCAATCCGGCAGGTCGGTGTAGAAATACGGAAGGCGCAGGCCCGCGACACCGCGCGCCTTCAGTGTTTCAAGCTCTGGCCTTGAGGTTTCGGGTGGCAGCCAGACAGTCGCCCGGACGCGGTCCGGATATCGTTCCGCCGCCGCCAGGACCTCGCCGTTGTCAAAGCCGAAAAAGCTCGGCTGCGTCAGCACGATCCGCCGTGAGCCTGCCTCTTCAGCCAGCGAGAACAATTCATCGGCGGTCGAAGCATAGGCCGGCTGCCGCGGCAGCAATCCGGCGGTGAAGACATGTGCATGGGCATCGATCGCGTCTTTTGGGAGGATCGTTTCGGCCATCATGGTCTGCGCAGCCCCGCTTTGACAACCTTCGCCAGGTACGGCGAGTTTCGGCACGAACATCGTGGGAATGACCTTGCGCAGCCGGCATAAATGTTACGTTCCATCGCTTCCGATGGTTCTTGGCGCAAACGCGGGAATCGGCACCTCGCCTTCGAGAGCGAGATGAAACACAGTCCGCTCCTGATTTGACTGCCACCCTTCTCGATTGTGCAAAACCGCTCGATTATCAAAAATAACGAAATCGTTCGGTCTAAGTGCAACCTGCCACTGCTCATCGAGCGAAAAAACGGCGGCCCAAAGACGTTCGAGCAAATATCGACTTTGTTCGGCGGAATAGCTTTCAATCAGAGCATCGCGCCGCCTCGGCAAATACAGAAAAGGACGGTTCGTCGTTGGGTGAAGCCGCACAAGAGGATGCCTCGGGCCCTCGGCTCGCCTCTCTTCATCCAACGATGGCCCGGTCAAAAAATTGCTTAGATCTTGGGATCTGTTGTGAATGCTGAATACGGCGCGAAGGTTGGAAATTTCGTTCTTGAGATCCGCAGATAGCTTCTCATACAATGTGTATGAGCTCATAAAACCGGTGTGCGGCGGATTGTCGGGGGCCTTGCGAGCGTAAAGTACCGAATATGCATTTGGCGTGTCGCGGTGCGAGCCATCGGTGTGCCAAATCTGCGCAGCGGTGCCTTTATCGCCGATCGGGCGGCCATCAGGAGTAAAAGCGCTAGACAAGACCTTCAGCTCGGCTCTACCGGTTGGCTGAAGGGACGCCATCTCTTCGCTGTTTTTTCTATCCGAAAGGATCGCTCCAAAAAGGCTTGCAAATCCGACAATTTCATCATCATCGAGAGCCGGCTGTCTAAAGCGTAAAACAAGAAACTGATCGAGCGCCTTTCTAAGGCTTTTCACTACAGTTTCATCTCGTGACTCAACGAGATCCCTTATTCGAATCCCATCAACGTCGGCTCCAAGAAACGGTGACGCTGGAGCGACCACCGCAGACTTTCAATCAAAATCGTTCATTTCTTCTCCATTTTTCATCAGCGTGCTGATCTCGATCACACGGATCGCTGCCGGTCCCGGTCCTGGATGGATTTTGAAACATCGAGCGACGTTGGGACTGCTTAGGCATCTGTCTGCAATTGAAGGCGCCTCTCTCATTGGCAGCGTCGCTGGCAATATCCCTCACGCGGCTTTTAAGACTGCCGTGACGCCTTCCAGTGCCTGTGTCAGTTCCTCTTGGTTGCGCGGGCTGCCGAGCACGATGCGGATCGCCGGCGAGGCTTGTTCCTTAGAAACGGCGAACATTTCGCCGCTGCGCAGGATGACGCCCCGCTTGTCGCAGGCGGCGATGAAATCCTCCTGCGTATAGCCGCTCGGCAGGTCCAGCCAGAGATGCAGGGATTCGGGCTTTGACGCGTAACTGGCACCGTCGAGGATCGAACGGGCAATCACCTGGCGAGCCGCCGCCTCGTCGCGCACCGCTTCCAGAATGCGGGTGCCGGTACCGTTCCCGACCCAGTTCTCGGCGATCGCCGCCGAGACCGGCGAAACGAACCAGGTGGAGGTGGTGTTGAACGGCTGGAAGGCCTTTGCGGCCGCCGCCGCATCCGGCGCGACGAGATAACCGAGGCGTAGGCCGGGTGCCACGCATTTGGCAAGTCCGGTCGCATGCCAGGTGACATCGGGCGCAAGCGCTGCGATCGGCGGCGGCGCATTGCGCGGCAGGAGACCGTAGACGTCGTCCTCGATGAGGATCACGCCATATTTTCGGGCGATGTCGGCGAGCGCCAGCCGGCGTTCACGCGACATTATGATCGTCGTCGGATTGTGCAGCGTCGGCGACAGAAACAGCGCCTTGGGCTTGTCGGTCTTGCAGATCGCTTCGAAAGCGTCCGGCAGCGCGCCGTCGCCATCCATATCGATCGCCTTGATATCGATGCCGAGGAAACCGGCGAGACGGCGGAAGCCGTAATAGCTCAGCCGCTCGGTCAGAAGCAGGCCACCGCGGCCGACCATTGTCGCGAGCGTGATGAACAGCGCATTCTGGGTCCCGTTGGTGACAATAATACGTTCCGGGTCCGGCGCCGCGCCGAAACGCTGCTTCAGCCACTGGCTGCCCACGCGCCGGTCTTCCGGCGTCCCGTTGAACTTGTGCAGGCGGAGCAGGGTCGAAAGATCGCTGCGGTTGGAAAGCTCGACGAAGACTTTCGAAAATTCGCAGCCCAGCCAGTCGGGCGTTGGCGGTGTGGTGCGGATGAGGCTGATTGGTTCGCTTGACATGGGATTGACCTTGGGTCTGGTGGAGGGGAACCGCGGCCGGGAGCCCTGCCGCGACGTGTTCGGCAGAAATCAGTTCTTCGGCAGCATGGCTTCGGCTTCGCTCGCCATCAGCTTCATCGCGTCTTCCGGCGAGCGCCGCAGCGTGACGACAGCTTGCAACTGGTCCTGAATTACTTTGGTGATCTTGACAGAGTTCTCGCCGGGGAAAGAAAAGAAGCCGTTGATCTGTGAAAGCTGGGTGACCGGAACGAGAAGGTTCAGGTTCTTGGCATAGTAATCGCCGAGCAGTTTCGGATCCTGCACTGCCTTGTCGCTGATCGGAATATAGGAGGTGGCGGTGGCCATCACTGTCTGCGACTGGGCGCTGGTGGCGAACTTTATGAACTCCCAGGCGAGCTTCTGCTTGGCAGCATCCTTGGTATGGACCATCAATGCGTTGCCACCGGCCGGCAATCGCCCCTTGTCCGAGGGAACGGGGAATTGCGAGACGATGATAGGAAAGCGGCCGGCAGCCTGTTGCGTGTAGAGCGTTACATCGGAGCTCGAAGTCACCAGGATGCCTATGGAACCGGCCGCGAACGCCTGTTTTGCCTGGTCACGGCTCATGTCCTTCATGCCAGCTTCGCCAATCGCCTTCAGCAGATTGAGTGCGTCCATGCCTTCTTTCCCGTCGAAGGCAATCTTCTTCCTATCGGGCGTCATCATCTGGCCACCCGCAGCCTGCACGAGGGCGATGAAAGTCCAGTTGCCCGTCGGCGCATAATCGAAATAGATGCCGCCGCTCGGCGCTTTGATCTTCCTGGCGAGTTTGAGAATGCCATCCCAGGTCTTCGGCAGGTTGTTGGGATCGCCCCCCGCCGCTCTCACCAGGTCACCGTTGAAATAGACCGTCGGGATCGAGATCGCGAAGGGAATGCCGTAGGTCTTGCCGTTGATCTGGCCGATCTCGGTGATGGACTTGAAATAACCGAGGTTCTTCCAGTCCGGCTCCGTCTTGATGAAATCGTCGAGCGGGACGGCGAGGTTCCGGTCGGCGAAGAGCTGCAGAAAGCTCGTCCCCTGGAAGGCGACGTCCGGCATGCCGCCGGTGATCGCCGCGCGCAGCATGAGCTGCGTCATTTCCGAATAGCCCTTGACGTCCGACAAGTTGATCTTGGTACCCGGATGGCTCGCCTCGAAACCCTTGGCGATCACCTCCATCGGCGCCTTGAGGACGTAGGCGTTCGAATAGAGGACATTGAGGTCCTCGGCGGCTGCATAGGTCGAGAACAGGACAGGAAGTGAAATCGCAATAGCTCTGAATATGGTCATGGACATCGGTCGTCTCCATTCGAGTTAAGGCGGGTGTTCACGGCCGAGACGTATCGGCCATGTGATTGAAGGATAAAGGTCTAATCGACGGTCGCTCGGGCCGTCCGCCAGTCAAGCTCGCTCCAGCCCTGCTCCGGCATGTGAAACCGCTTCGGACGCGCCCCATCCGCCATCGAGGTAGACCGTGCCGCCGACATTGGTGCGCCGCAGCTGCTGAGAATAGCCGTTCAGGCCAGTCTCGAAGACTTGCGGAGCGCCGACGACGGAGATATCGACGGACCTGACGCCGCCGGCGAGCACTTCGGTGAGGGTTCTGCCGGTCATGCTGTCGGGAATGGCCATGCCGGTAAGCGATAGGATGGTCGGGGCGATGTCACAGATGCCAGAGGGCACGGCGGAGACATGGCCCTTGCCCAGGAACGCCGAGCCCGCGACGATACCGACGGAGGCAAGCTCCTTTGGGTGCAGGCCGCCGTGGACGCCAAGACCCGGCCGCCTGTCATTGTCGTAGAATGTACCGCCGATCAGCCCGAATTCGTCCACGCTATCGTCGGCGCGAAAGGCGAAGTAGACGTCCGGCGCTCGTGCATGATCGGCAAAGACCAGATGGCTGGCGAAGCTGCCCGGCGCCAGGCCTTCAACTTCGTTCTTTGCGGCCGTAAAGATCGGGCCGGCCCAAGGCTGCTCGATCAGCGTTTCGACCAATCGGGTGATCTGGTTCGGCGAACGGTCAGCGAGATAGAGCGCACCGACCTGCCCCGGCACGACGACGACATCCACGCCCGCCCCCGGTGCCGCGGCCGGGGCGAAGCCGGAAGCTTTCAAACTGCCGGCGACCGAAACCCGCGTATGAGCGGTGATGTGACCGTGATCGGACAGCGCAATGATCTGGACGCCGGCGGCCATTCCCTCGGCTTCCCACCAGTCGAGCAGCCGGCCGAACTCGGCATCGCAATGGGCAATTGCCTGGCGAGTTTTAACTCCGCCCGTGCCGTTGAAATGCGAGGCTGTATCCGGCTCCCCATAAGAAAGGACGGTTACATCCGGCGCATGCTTCGGCCACAGATAATCGAGGAATATCGAAGTGATCAGCGTCTGGGCCTCAATATCTGGCTCGCCTTGCGGCGGCACCGGTGGCAGGGAGCCGAAACGCTGCTCAACCTCCGCCAACACATCACCTGGCGTGCAGGCTTCTGGAAAATGCCCCGACAGGCGGATATGGCCGAACTCCTCAGCCTTGTGATGGAAAAAGCGGGTGGTTCCCGGCGTGTTGGTAGCCAGGACCGCCATGCTCCTGCCGGCCCGTCCCAAGATCTCGCCGAGCGTCGCGGCGCTCATCAGCGCACCGCCGCTCTCGCGGTTGATGCGATCAAGCAGGATGGCATCGGCGGTATCGACATAACGCTGCGGCACTGTGGCCCTGTCGACATATTTGTTTCCGACCATGCCATGGCGGCTGGAGGTCGCACCGGTGACCAAGCTCGGGAAGGCCACCCGGGTTTCGCTCGGATAAACGGTACGCTGTGCCGCAAGGGTTGCGCCAAGCCGCTGCAATCGGGCAATATTGGGCGTCTGAACCGAGTCAATCAGGTCAGGCCGTAGACCATCGAAGCTAACAATTAGAAATTTGTGAGAAAAGGAAGCCATTGGGTGGTCCATTGCGTTGCGGTCTAGACTACTAGTAGACTAAGCGGATGACGCTTATGTGACAAGCGGAAAATCCGGAGTGTGTGAAGTTAGATTTTTGAGGATTGTGAATGCAGAAAGAAGGAATCAATCTGTGGCGGCAGATCGGCGAAACGCTGGCAGACGAGATCACCAACGGCGTCCTATCGCCCGGCACGCGCGTGCCTGCAGCTCCCGACCTTGCGTTGCGTTTTGGCGTCAATCGCCACACCGTACTAAGGGCCCTCGCCCATCTTCAGGATGAAGGCCTCGTGCGTATCGAGCGCGGCCGCGGCGCCTTCGTCGTCGACAATCCCATCCTCTACCGAATGGGCGCCCGCACTCGTTTTGAAGAAAACCTAACCGGCCTAAACAAGGTACCGGGCCGCGAACTGACCGCGCTCGTCAACTTGCCGGCCCCCAAACTTGTGGCTGAAAGCCTTGCCATCCCACTCGGCGAAACGGTAACTTTGGTAAGCCTGCTTGGCGATGCAGACGGCATCCCGCTGAGCTATAGCCATAACTACTTCCCAACCTTCCGGCTCCCGGGCATTCGTGAAGCATTTCAGACGGCAGTGGAACAAAAAAGGCAGCGTATGTCGATCACCGCCTGTCTAAAGAAAGTGGGCGTAGCCGATTTCCGGCGGAAATCGGTGCGGGTCCGCTCTCGCCAGCCGACTGCCGACGAAGCCCGACATTTGCAAATGCCGCCGACCGAGAGCGTCCTGGAACTGATCGTCATAAATGTCGACCAGAGCGACGTCCCGATCATCTTTGCCGAGACCTGCTTCTGCTCCAGTCGCGTCGAATTCGTCATGGATATGTAACCGGCCGAGATTGAAAGACGGAATTTCAAGGTACCCTCGCCAGACCGGGGAACACTTATCAATGTCAGCGGTCCGAAAAGCTGCCGAGCTCGCGGCTATGCTACCTGCGCTCGTAGAGATCGAAGCTATCGCGGTGGCGTCGACCTAACCGTCGTCAAGACGGAGCTTGAGCTGCCAGGTGCAAGACAAGCTCGCATCCATCGGCTTGATCCCAAATTTCAATTGGGCGTGGAATCGGAGAACCGTGTTTGGATCTGGACACTAGACTAGAATGATCGTTCCCCGCCGAAAGTTCAAAGGGATTGATCTATTATTTTCGAGTTCTCGAGATGGCGACCGACATGGCTTGGGCAGCCTTGATGAATTGAACCGATGCTCTTCACGGGAAGAGGGGCCGGACTAACGCTATTACAAACTTACGAGCCAGTTTTAGAATAGCTCGCGGCGGCTTCCCCCACCTGCGTGGCCCTGTTCTGCTTGAGGAGATCCAACGGGATTTTTGCCGTCGAGCAGAAGGCATGGACGAACCAGCCAAAGCCAAGCGGAGCGTGGATCCTGTATCTCCGCCAATACCCGGCTAATGCCATCGACCGGACGACCGTCGACGAACTGCGCCAACGGGAACACGTGCGTTCGCCTGCCTTTCGGCAGTGCGATTACCTCATTGCGCCGTTTCCACAGATGTAGCGTCGATCGCGGAATGTTGAGTTCGTCCTCAATAAAGGTTTGGCCACCACCTCGCCCGCCCAGCTTCGCACTAAGGCAAACCGGCCCGGGTAGGGCTGAGGTTTGGTCTCGGCGTCGGCCCGGGCGGCAATTTTGCCCCCTGACCAGGATTGGTCGCACCGTTGCAACTCGCCCATCTCTATGGCCAGCGATAGAACAAGTCTCGAGATCGCATCGGAAAGGAGCTCGTTGGCGCTATCCAACGCTAACCGGTGCTCTGAAGGAAGGGACGTAACTGCAACAAGCACCTCGCCAGCCAGCCTGCCCGCAACGTCCAATGTCTCTCGTGTCATCGGCACATTCTGACGGCGCAGGGCAAGCTCGACCTCGACAGCCATCAGCCGTGCGGCCTCATTACGCCAATGTCAGCTCAGACGGCTCTCCTGCCGAACAGCGGCTGCCGCTGCCAGCCCGACAGCCGCCGCATCCTGAGCGGCAGGCCCATGTTCTGAGCCACGGTCATGTGCGATAAAGCGCCTAGGACTAGAACACTATGGCGACGTCGCGCCGCTCCGGCCGGACCCCGTCGACCACACGCTCGCCGATCGTAACCGAGCCGCCCATCTGCACCCAAGGCCGGCGAGAATCCGAAGCAAGGTCCAATTCCCACGGCCCCAGCAGCGTCAGAAACTCGCCGTCCGCGATGGGCAGGGATACCTCGCGAAGGATCGATGTCGCGCCGAAGGATTTCTAGACTGATTAGATCGTTATGGGTGCCATTGCGTTTAAGAATCCGTCGGAGACAAAAGATCGAGTTTGATCGTGAGCATCGTGGCCAAAACCTCGATTGCGATGAGCGCGGTAAATGCGACCACGGATTTCGATTCCGTGAGAGGAGAACTTACGCCGGCGGTCAGCAAAACCTCGTCAGCGTACTTGGCAATGGGAGCATTGGTTCGGTGGGTTATAAGGGCAGTGAATGCGCCCGCTGCTTTGGCGCGTTTCAACGCCTCAATGGTCTGTTCCGTCATACCTGATTCCGACACGGCGATCGCGACGGATGTTGGCCCCAACCCGCTCGCCACGTAGGCGGCGTAGGTCGTGTCGACGATGCCATGGGCAGGCAATCCGATCCGAAGAAGCCGGAAGGCGAGGTGCTGCGCGATGAGTCCAGAAGCTGCGGCTCCGTAGACGTCGATTCTTCGGGCCGAGATCATGGCGTCGGCAAGTCGCTCGACTGCTCCTCGATCGAGCAAGAATTCGGTTTCCCTAGTTGCATGGACGATGCGCTCGGTCAGTTCGTGCATCAGACCCGCTCCCGACCGCGTAGTCTCGTCAGAAGGAACGCGATGGGCTGCGAGGTCTCCTGCCAGAGCCAGCTTGAAATCCTGCAATCCCTCAAAACCTAAGACCTGACAGAACCGCACGATGCTTGCGCCGCCGCTGTTCGTCACGCTGCCAAGTTCGGATGCAGTCTGGCGCACGACCAGGTCCGGGTTCTCAAGAACGTATTTTCCAATCCGCTGAAGCGCGCGGGGAAGTGACTCCATATGGGCGTTGACGAGCGGAAGCGCCCTATATCTTTTCGACGTATGCCCCTCGTCCGTTGAGACTGGCAGTCTATCGATCTCCGAGTGTTCCACGCGCGCTGTCATCCTATTTCCGCTCCACTACGACATGCCAATGCCAGTAATCCGATAGCGCCGTATTGTGATAGTCTCCAACCCGTAGCCACTCAAATCCTACAAAAAGTTCGTTCAAGGTCTTCGTGTCAGAGAAGAAATGCGGATGCTTGTGGTCTTCGTCTCCATCGTCCCAGACGAACGTCTGGGACGCTACCTCGCGCCCTTTGCAAGGGGCCGTGCTGCGCAAGGACAGTAGTGTGGCGTAGAGGATGCCACCGGGTTTCAGCACGCGGCGAGCTTCTTCGATGGCGCACCTGACGATCCCCTTGTCACCATGACTAAAGACGTTGAAGGAAACCGCGAAATCAAAAGTCTCATCGGCGTAGGGAAGCTCGGTCATCGACCCTACTTTGGCATCAATTTCCAGACGTTTCTCCCGCGCAAAGGCTCGGACCTGTTCAAGTCCAACGTTCGACATGTCCGTCGCCGAAACGGTGTAGCCCATTTCTGCAAGCCCGAGAGCATGACGGCCGACACCGCAACCGATGTCTACCGCTGTGCGAGCACCTTTGTCGAACGCCTGCTTCGCAGCCGCGATGACCGTTTCCTCCGCCATGAGCCATCTTGCGCGGCCTTCGTCGGAGCCCCACAGTTCATCCCAAGCGTTATGCGCCGTATCGGTCTTGGGGTTGGTTGGCAAAATTTCATTCATCGTTTTGTATGACCACCTCCATGGGCACTCGGTTCTCAATTGCGCGGCAGCAGCGCTGAAACATCGGCACTCATTTTCCTGAGCGCGCTTTCCGGGGGAATCCTGAGCGTGATGACGCTGCGCAGATGGTCCAGGATAACGTCGCTGATCTTCACCGCATTGTCACCTGGGAAGGAGTACCAGCCACTCACGAAAGGCAGTTCGTCGATGCCCGCTTTCGCTTGCGGCGTGCGATCGTAGTATTCCTTGAGATTTTGGGCGGCATTCGCGTTTCCAGGCAAAGCTCCGGTCATCTGCGTGATCATCGCCTGTCCGACCGGGCCCGTTGCGAACTTCATGAACTTCCAGGCTGCAGCCTGCTTCCCCGGATCACTCGTGGTCAGGCTGAGAAAACCGCCGCCGACAGGAACCCGGCCACCGTCGGCGATGGGAAGCAGAGCGGCCTGGACGTTGAACCGGCCGCCTATGCCCTTCTGAAGGGTGCCGAGGCGACGGTTCGAGGTGAATATCATTCCAATGGTTCCACTGCCAAATGCTTGCATCGCCTGACTGACGGTCATATCGATCTGGCCGGCCCTACCGAAATCACGGATGACGTCCATTGCCTTCACGCCCGCTGCGCTGGTGAACGCGACGCTCGTTTCGTCGGGCGTCATCATCTTGCCGCCGAGAGAGAAGAGAAGCGCCTGATAGTTCCAATTGCCATCGGCTGTGTAGTCGTAGAACGATCCCGACAAGCCTCCACCGAGGTCCGTGATCTTTTTAACAGCTGCGGTGACGCTGTCCCAGCTCGCATTGAAGGTCTTCGGTTCGACGCCCGCCTTCTTGAAGAGATCCGGATTATAGTAGACCACCGGCACCGACAACTGGAGTGGCAGCCCCCACTGCTGGCCTTTGAATTCACCTAGATTGGTCAGCGCGTCAGTATAGCCCAGGCCCTTCCAATCTTTTTCTTTTGCAATCAGATCATTGAGCGGAATGGCTGCCTTGTTCTCGGCTACGATCCGGAGGCGGTTATATCCTTGAACTGCCAGATCGGGCGCAGTGCCCATCTTCACATCCAAGATTGTGCGCTGAAGCTGTGCGTCCCATGTCGTGGTCGGAGTCTGCATGCTGATCTCAATCTCAGGATTCGTTTCCCGGAACTTGTCAATCAGTGCCTGCATCACCGGCTGGAATGCCGCATCGAAGAAGGAAATCTGCAGCTTCATCGGCTGGACGTCCGCAAGAGCGGCTCCGCCCAGAAGATTCAAGATCAATACAGTGCCAGCGGCAAACGCCATGCCAGATCCACAGAAACGCCTTTTGTTCATCGTGAGCCTCTCTCAAAAAGGTGTCGCGTTCGATTGCAGCCGCAGCAAGCGGCTTGGTGCACTGATCCAGTATCAGAACAATATTTCACTTTTGCGACAATTTTTTGGAATGACATTCCATTCATATTCCGCTAGAGGAGAGCAACCATGCAAATCGGTTTCAGGTCCAGCCATGCCGAAGATCATTCAGGTTTCCGATCTCCATCTGACGCCCGCGGGTGTTTCTCACCTCGGATGCAATCCTCGCGTTCGCCTCGAAGCGGCCATTGACAGCATAAACAATGAGCACGCCGATGCGGATCTCGTTGTCTTCACCGGAGATCTGACGGCGCTGGGGCAAGGCGCTGCCTACGTCGCGTTGGCAGAGTGCCTCAAGGCGCTACGAGTGCCCTTTCGACTTTGCCTCGGCAACGGCGATCACCGAGGCCGCTTTCTCGAAGTCTTCAAGGAGGTACCCATCGATGAGGCCGGGTTCGTCCAGACGGCAGTGAAGATCGGCCACCATACCGTGATTTGCCTCGATACGTTGTCCTCCGATGGAGGCCACTCAGGCGAACTATGCGAGCGGCGTCTGGGGTGGCTCGACGCTCGGCTGAAGGACTGCGCTGGCGGCCCAGCCCTCCTATTCATGCATCATCCACCATTCGAGGTCGGTATGCCCTTCCTCGATTCACTCGCCCTCAAGCATCCCGAGCGACTAGCTGCGGTTCTCGCACCCCACGACATCACGCACATCTTCCTAGGCCACCTTCATCGCCCGATTGCAGGTTCGTGGCGGAGAATTCCGATGTCCGTCGTACGAAGCACCGTTTCCCAGTTCGCGTTGCGACTTGGAGGTCCGCCGGCAAGATGTCTTGAAGCACCATTTTATGCAGTGGCCTTGGTGTCCGACGAATCTGTGGTCGTCCACTTCCACGACTACATGTTCGACGGAACGGTGATGAAATACGAGCCTGTGCCTGCGGTTATCGTCGACAATGAAGCAGTTGCCTATGAATATCAGAAAGGCAGATCTTGATGGACCCATGCTACGGTCCTCGTTCGGTCGAATGCCGCAACTGCCCAGTGTCGGGGACTGCGACGGCGTCCTATCAGCTCGGAGCGGATTGCGGCACGCACTCATACCCACGTCCTGAGCCGAATCCTTGGCCTGTCGCCTGATGAAAGTGTCAGCAACTTTTCTGCTGCGAGCGACACATATCTGCGCCGCGCCTTCGAAAAGTCACTCGGGACGGTTGGGAAAGCGTCGGTTGGTTGTGTTCAACGAACCGCCCCGAATGGGCATTGAAGCTGAGTTTAAGAAATGACAGACAACAACGTCCCAAAACTACCCCTCTGGAGACAGGTTCAACTGGAAATCGAGCGCCGGATCAAAGAGGGTGATCTTTGCGCGGGAGACAGGCTGCCGCCTGAAGAGGAACTCGCGGCTTTGTTTGGTGTGCACCGTCATACCGCCCGCAGGGCGTTGGCACGCCTTCAGGACAAGGAAATCGTGACCGTCGTCCATGGGAGTGGAACTTTCGTTTCCGATACGCATATCTCGTATCGGTTCGGCGCAGAGACGAGCATGACGGCCGTCATCTTGCGAAACGGCAAAGTGCCGAGGCGCGAGCTGCTTTCGAGTGATGAAGTCGCTGCAAGCCGTGAGATTGCCTCGTTCTTGTCGCTCAGATCTGGGCGCCCCGTTTTCCGCGTCCGGACGCTACGTCTGATCGACGATCTCCCTGTCTCCCTGAACACCAACTATTATCCTCTTCCGCAGTTCGCCGGGATAGATAGGGTGATTGCCGAGACCGGCTCAATATCCCAGGCATTGCGGCGGTACGGAATCCCAAAGCTGTCGCGCAAAGAGCTTTGCGTCCGAGCCTCCCTTCCGTCAGTGCAGGAAGCTCGGAGCTTGCGGATCAGCCGGACAAAGCCGCTGATCGAGCTATTAAGCGTTAACCGCGACGAGAACGGCCTTCCTGTTCAACATGTCCATGGCAAAATCATTTCTGAGCATCTCGATGTGGTGGTCACACTCGGAGACTGAGGCTCGCGTTAGGCAAGGATCACTTCTACAGGATAATGGTCAGATCCCTTCGCATCCCGAAGTACCCGAGCCGAGACGACACGACTGGAGAGCGACTCGCTGACGAAGCAATAGTCGATCCGACGCTTGCCGTCGCCGCTGGTAGCGCTGTCCGAAGTCTCACCCGTTCCATCGAGTTCGTCATGCCCCGCCGCGCACCAGGCATCGACAAAGCCCCCGATGCGGGTAACCCGACCCCAGCGGTCCCCCGTGTCGCCCGCAAGAATGGAATAGGATTTCGTAGTCGAGAGAAAATTGAGATCGCCGAGCAGCACTGCTTTTTCTGGAACCGACACAAGCGCGGGCTCTCCGGCAAAACTCTCATCACCGGGATGAATGCCACTTAGGGCCGGGCCCTCAAGGCGAGCCCGCCGATCAATTTCAAGAAAGATTTCAAGCTGCAGACTGCGCTGTTTCTCCGAAAGATGGCAGAGGTGAGTGTTGTACACCCGAAGCGGACCTAGGGGTGTCTCCACACTTACCTCCAGCAGCGCCTTCTGGATGTCAAGCTTGCCGCCGCCAGAGCCATACTTCGGAAGAGGAAAGTTACGCACGGAAAGGATCGGATAACGGGAGAGGATCACATTCCCCGACCGCCGCCGCGGTCCGCTCACCATCTCTCCGGATTCTTTGGAGCGTTTGGCGATTTCAAATCCAGCACCATACGCCATGTCGTGCTCCGGCATGAGTTGGCGGATCAGTTCGACCTGGTCGATATTGCCGGACCGCTCCCAGAAGCTGTCAACTTCCTGGAGTCCGATGATGTCGGCATTCTTCACGGCATCGAGCGCGCGAGCGAGATCGCAGTGCCCGTCCTGACCGACACCGAAGTGAACATTGTAAGTTACGAGTTTCATTACGAGCTCCTGGCAAGTTGAACTTCCTCAGCCAGGCCGCTCTGCAGACGGCGCGTCAGTGATCATATTTCGAGCCGCCGGCTGTCGGTGACACATGCGATTGATCTGCTGGCTGCGGTATCGGCACCGACTAACTTTCCTGCCATGACACTTCGGTGACACGCTGGACAGGTTTCGTAGACCTCTGCCGGCGTCGTCCGCCATCAATATACGTCAAGCCAATCACCTGCTGCTGGGCGAAAATCTGGAACAGTATTCTAATCTGAGTGTCATAAGCATGAAACATAGTTCTATTATTTCGAGTCCAGCTCATTCAAGGAGATGGCTTCATGCCCGGTTTGCGGATTGCACTCGTAGCCGACATCCATGCAGGGGAGACGCGTTCCAATATCGAAAGCGCAAAGGCATTTCCTCTTTTGACGGACGTCGTGCAACAGGCCAACAATGCCGGTGTCGACCTATTCGTCACTCTCGGCGACAATGTAAATGCGACCAATCGTGAAGAGGACTTTCGGCATCTTTGTGCTGTGAGGGAGATCCTCGACCGTGTGAGAGCTCCTGTGGTTCCTCTATTCGGCAATAACGAGTTGAAGTTTCTTGGGGCTGAGCGGGCTGCCGAAGCTCTCGGATGCAAGGCGACGTCGGAAGTCCTGTCATTGCGCGAATGGACGCTGATCTTCTGGCGACCAACATGCGAACTCTCACTTTCGAATGGCTTGTTGCTATCCGACGAAGACTTTAGTTGGCTGAGGGATGCGGTGAAGGAGGCAACCTATCCGTCGGTTCTGTTTCTGCACGCTCCGATCGATGGCAATGCAATGGTGGGCAATTATTATTTTTCAGAACGGCCGGACCTCGCCTCATACCGAAATGCTGCTGAAGCCCGCTCAATCATCGAAGGCTCCGGGAAGGTGGTGCTCGTGCTGGGCGGGCACGTTCACTGGCATTCTACATCGACCATTGATGGGATCCATCACAAGACGATACCGTCGCTGACAGACACTTTCAAAGCCGATGACAGCGCGTCGGAAGCATGGGCCATTCTCGAACTTTCGCGGGAACGGATTTCATTGGACGTTTTTGGTCGCGAGCCGATGTCGTGGGCGGCGGCGCCACGCTTAGCCGGCACGAGATGGTATCGTCCCCTCACGAAAACCGAGTTCGAGGCACGCATGGGCGGCCTCTGGTCTCAAGGTCCGACTTCGTAACCACTGAAATCGAACTGTCGCCATTTCGAGAGGCGCTAGACGCATACCACCACCCAAGACCGGCTTTCCACGTCAACCGACATACGCCGCAAGCTCCTAACCCGAGGATTTCTCACAGGAGCCACCTGCCCTAAGTCGAAGGAAAAAACATGAAGATCACCAAACTCAGCACGGCGGCGTTATTGGCAGCGCTTAGCTGGTCCACGTCAGCTTTGGCCGAAACCAGCATAAACGTCTTGTATGCCTTTCCGAGCCAGTTCAAGGAGCTGCAGGAAAAGCTTGCCACCGAATTCCACCGGCAGCATCCAGACATCAACATCACCTTCCGTCCACCGGCGCAGACCTACGACGATGGGACTGCCGAGGTGCTGAGATCTTCTATCGTCAACGATGCGCCCGACGTCTACTTCAATGGATTGAACCAGCTTCGCGTGCTGGTCAAGCAGGGTAATGCTGTCGCTCTTGATGGCTTCGTGGACGATAAAGGCGAGTGGGACCGTTTGGGCTATATCCCTTCGATGATGTCGTTAGGGGAAGTCGAAGGTCGCTCCTTTGGCCTTCCGTTCTCCATCTCGACGCCTATCATTTACGTCAACGAAGACCTGCTGCATAAAGCCGGAGGTACCATCGAGAATTTTCCGCACGACTGGAAATCAATCATCGAGCTTAGCGGGAGGATGAACGACGCGGAGCACCACGTCACCGGACTGGTGTACGCTCACGACGCCTCCGGCAACTGGCTGTATCAGGCCCTGGTCACAAGCGACGGAGGCTCCATGGGGAGTGCTGATGGTTGTAGCGTGAAATTTTCCGACGAGCACGGCAAGCGAGCTCTCGAGCAGTTGCAAGCCTTTCACGATGCCGGAATGCCGGACATGGAATGGAAGTTGGGTCGTCAAGCATTCGCAGCGGGAACAGTCGGCATCTACGTCGAATCCAGCTCGGTGGTCACCCAAATGGAGAAGAACATCGACGGCAGATTTGAGATGGCCACCATGCCATTCCCGATCACCTCCAAGGATGGACGTCTTCCAGCGGGCGGATCGGTTGTGATGGTGCTTTCCAAGGATCGCGTCAGGCAGAAGGCGGCATTCGAATACGCGAAGTTCGTTACCGGCCCGCAAGGTCAGACGATGATGGCAAACATGACCGGTTATGCACCGGGCAACCAGAAGGCGCTTGACGACCCTAAACTACTGAAGGACTACTACGCGAAGCGGCCGAACCTGACCACAGGCATCAGCCAGCTCCCGCTGATGACGGGCTGGTACAACTGGTCAGGCCAGAACAGCGTCAAGATTGTCGGCGTGATTCAAAATTATCTCAACGACGTCGTCAGTGGTCGAGACACTGCTGATAAGATCATGCCGGCAATGGCAAGGGACGTACAGCAACTTCTATCTTCAAATTGCACTCCGACCTCAAAGTGACTTGGCAATCAAAGGTGCGCCGATATTGCGCGGCGCCGTTGATGCGAACGGTGATCGAATGAGAACAAGTATAAGCGCGGATCGCCCATCATCCTGTCGCGATCCCGAACCGGCCATCACTGCGGCAACCCGCAACGACGTCATTCTGTCTGAAAATGGCTCATCTGATGATCGGTGAAGTGGCGGTGCCGGGCACGCAACGCACTCAGACTGTGTCCGCCAGACGTAACATGACTGCGACCGGGCCGAGCGCACTTATACGCTAAGCTTTCGATGACCTATTCGGTCTGTCAATTCCGTTATTTCTCTCTTCAGCCAGGCCGTTGCCTGCGACAGACGGATGATCGCCTCGGCAGTCCTTCTCGCGCCGCGCTCGCCGACGAAGAAGAAGTGATTGCCCGGAACGTGCTCAACGAGCGTGTGGTTGATAGTCGTGACTAAGTTGCACAAATAGTGCCAACTGTCCGCGGATAGGGCCGAGAGGTCGTAAGGTGCGAGCCAGTCCTGCCAGATCTTTTCCGTATTGAAAAACGACCAGCGCGCCTGATCGCCGAGCGCATGGAAGGCGTCCAGTGGTGAGGTCGAGACAATCGTGCCAACGATTGGCCACTCCGCGAAGTCGAACGTACCCATGTCCGCAACGGCTTCCCCCGGTGAAATGTGGAATTCACCGTTGGCAAATCGCGTCGATTCACCGCGTATTGAAACTGGAGTCTCTGAAAGGTATTCGCGTAAGTAAAGTTCGGCGGGAACGATGGAGCGGCCCTCTTGCTTGTCACACATGGCCAAACTGTCGAGGTAAAGATCGGCAAAAGCTCTAGCAGAGCCGTCCGATGGGGTTCGTTGGTCGATGAAGCCGTTGGGTCGAATTGTGAAGGATGGTGACCGGATTGCTGCGAAGCCGGGTACGGCGGGCGTCCCGGCAACCGAGATGAAGGTTTCGAGGTCGATTGACCGCGCGCGCAAAGCCACATTCAACGATCTGGCGATCCGTCCTCCCATGCTCCAGCCACAAGCGATCACGCAGCGCTTGAGGCCGTCGTCGCAAATCGTTCGGTCGATAGCCGCCGCGGTAATTTCGCCCCATTCGGTCACTGTGAGATCACCCGAGGCCGAACCCTCGTCGTCGCCAGGATATGAGACACCAAGCATGGCATACCCCAGCTCGCCCAACCAATGCGCAAGAAAATCGGAACGCCTTCCCTCGGGGTGACCGTACGAAATCCGCGCCAGGTGGCCGGCGCCTGGAATAAACACGACGAGCGGTGGCTCAGCGGATTTTGCCGGCTGTTGGTGGACAAGAAATTTGTGGCGACCCACTTGGAAAATCTCTTCGCCAGGATAGAGACGAAAATCGCCATTGCTGAGCCTGTTCAAACGTATCCTCCAACTCGTCTCGAGCCTGGGATCAAGCTCGTAATGTGTTCCCTTCTCGCCCCGCATCCGTCCGCTGCAGCTGTATTGGGAGACGAGTGTTGCTCTGAAAAATCGCCGCTTCCATTCCAGTATCGCAATTGGAAGGGATAGAGCCTGCGCGGGTCGATGACCCGCGCTTGATCGCTGTGAGGATCGAGGAAGCGGATGTAACCAGTCACGTCTTGGGAAGAAGCCGGCTGACGGCGCCCACCATTTCAGGCATCACCTCAGATGGAGAACGCTTGAGTGTCACCACGCTCTGAAGATGATCTCGAATGGCCGTCGTAATCCTCGGCTCATTATCAACAGGATAGGTGTTCATGGCCTTGATGCGAGGCAGTTCATCAACGGCGACCTTATAGTTCGGCCTGGTCTTGTAGAACTCGCCGAGGAATTCGTTTGAGCTTGTGGCCTTTTCGTTGACAGGAGTGAAGCCAGTCTTGGTCACCATAATGGTCTGAGCTTCCGGCCCAACTGCGAATTTCATGAACTCCCAGGCGGCTTTCTGCTTTTCTGGATCCTTGGTGATCATGACGATGCCAAATCCACCGGAAGGAATCTTTCCCCCGGGTGTCGGCTGGGGAAATTGAACAGTACGCATTTCAAATTTGTCCTTGGCTCCGGTCGTGAAGATGTTCAGCAGGGAGCTTGAACCAACATAGATTCCTGACTTTCCCGAAGCAAAAGACTGGCGCGCCTGATCGGCGGTCACATCGATCATTCCTGCCTCCCCGACGCGCTGCAGAATTTCGAGAGCTTTCATCCCTGCTTGGCTATCAAAGGCAATCTTTCCGTTCGCGTCAAAGACATTGCCGCCGAAGCTGTAAACCAAAGCGTTGAAGGACCAATTCATGGCGTCCGGATAATATTCAAAGGATATCGGCATCGCATCTTTGTCCGTCTGTCCAACGTCCTGCGCCAGCTTCAGAATACTATCCCAAGTCGTGGGCAATTCTTGAATATCGGGGCGGGCTTTGAGGACAAGATCCATGTTGTAATAAACAATCAAAGTAGAAATCGCTTCAGGAACGCCAATAACAGAACCATTATACATTGTTGAATTGAGCGCCGCCGAGGATATGCCGACACCTTGCCACGTGGTGTCGCTCGAAATGAAGTTGTCGATTGGCGAGAGAATCCCACGATTTGCGAGCGTTCGCATGTGCGGATAACACACGGACTCAAGAACATCCGGCAAATCACCGGTCACCGCCGAACGTAATGTCTGTTCAAGAAGCTCCGGGCAACCAGGGGCATTTGACTCGAGCTTGATCTGGATGTCGGGATGGCGCCGCATAAACTCATCGGCGACTCCCTGTCTGTAGGCGGCATCGCGATATGCAAATGCGTATCCGACCCGCAGCGTAACGGGTTCTGAGAAGGCTGTGGTGGCCATGCCACCCACCATCATCAAGGCCGCAAGAATGGGCGTAAGATTGCGCATACATTTTCTCCTATTCGCGGTTAAGTGATTTGGAGCTTTACTTGACAGCCCCGCCTGTGAGGCCCTCGACGAACCATCGTTGAGCGCAGAGGAATGCGATGATGAGGGGGGCGACGACGATGGTGGAGGCGGCCATGAGCGGGCCGTAGTCGTTGCCGGCCTCCTCGTTCTTGAAGGCCATGATGCCAAGCGGCGGCGGCATCAGGTTCTGGTCTCTGACCGCGATCAGCGGCCAGAACAGGCTGTTCCAGTGGCCGACGACCGAGAAGATGGCGAAGGCGATGATGGCCGGCAGCGCCATCGGCACCATGATCCTCCAGACGATGGCAAGCTCCGAGAGCCCATCGAGGCGGGCGGCCTGGACGACGTCGTCGGGGATGGTCTTGAAGAACTGCCTGAACAGGAAGATGCCGAAGGGCGAGACGATGTAGGGGAAGATCAGGGCGGCATAGGTGTTGAGGATGCCGAGCTGGTAGCCGAGGATGAACAGCGGCAGCGACAGCACCTCGTGCGGCAGGATCAGCGCGATCAGCACCAGCGCGAACAGCAGCTTCTTGCCGGGGAAGTCGAGCTTGGCCAGCGCATAGGCCGCCGGCGCGCAGACGAGGATCTGGGCGATGACGATCATGGCGCAGACGAAGAGCCCGTTCAGCATGTATTGCGGCAGCGGGGCCGCGGTCAGCGCCCTGGTGTAGTTCTCGATGCCGTAGAACTGCTGCGGCCAGAAGGAGAAGGAGGCGCGGAAGATCTCGCCCGGCGGTTTGATCGACAGCGACACCATCCACACGAAGGGGACCAGGATCAGCGCGCCGGTGGTCAGCAGGGCGGCATGACGCAGGATGGCGGACGGGGCGGAGAGCCCAGGGGTGGCGTGGTGCGTGCTCATTGATAGTGAACCCTCTTGTCCATCACGCGGGCCTGGATCAGCGTCAGCGCCACCACGATGCAGAGAAAGACGACGGCGACCGAGGCGCCGTAGCCGGTGCGCAGATATTCGAAGCTCTCGCGGTAGAGCGTGTAGAGCAGCATCTCGGAGGCATGCCCCGGCCCGCCCTGGGTGAGGATCTGCACGGTGTCGAAGGTCTCGAAGGCTTTCAGCGCCACGACGATGAAGACGAACATGGTGACCGGTCCGAGCATCGGTAGCGTCACGGTTCTGAGCCGGTCGAGCCACAGGTCGGCGCCGTCGATGTCGGCGGCGTCGTAGAGGTCCTGCGGGATCGACTTCAGCCCGGCCAGGAACAGCACCATGGCATAGCCGAGGTTCTGCCAGATGCCGATGACGGCGAGCACCGGCAAGACCGTGTTCTCGTCCCGCAGCCAGTTGGCGGTCGGCAATCCGATGGCGACGAGCGTCTGGTTGACGAGGCCGATGGTGGGATGAAGCAGCGCCTCCCAGGCGATCGCCATGGCCGTCAGCGTCGCCATGAACGGCAGGAAGTGGACGGCGCGATAGAAGGCTCGGCATGACTTGCCGCTTTCGATCAGCAGCGCGATCGCCAGGCCGAGCACGATCGTGCCGGGCACGACGATGACGACGTAAAGGATGGTGTTGACGAAGGAAGCGCGAAAACCCTCGTCGGAAAGCACCTCGCGGAAGTTGCCAAGCCCGACGAAGGCGAGCGAGCTGGCGCCGAACTGCCAGTCGGTGAGCGCAATCAGGAAGACGGCGAAGACCGGCAGGAAGAACAGCGTGACGAGCAGGACGAGCGCGGGCCCGGCCAGCGACCAGGCGGCAAGGGCTTCGGCAATGCGCCGGTTGCGCAGCGCCTTGCGGGCCGAAGGGCTGATGGCGGCATTGGGGCTTGGGGAAACAGCCCGATCCGATGCCGCCGATGTGGAAACGCTCATTGCTGACGCTCCTTCATGCGCAGCACGGTCGCGCTTGCAGGGTCATGCGACCGCAGGCGCCCGCCATCGGCGCCGAACATCAACAGCCGCTCCGGCTTGACGCCGAGATGCAGGGTCTGGCCCGAGGTGATGTGCGGGGCGCGTTCGGCAAGCAGACGCGCGATGATGGGATGATCGGCGCCCGGAACATCGAGATGGACGAAGAGGTCGGAGCCCATGTGCTCGACCAGACGCACCGACCGGTCAGCACGTTCTGCCCGGCGGCCTCGACGAGGTGGAAGGCTTCCGGCCGGATGCCGAGTGTCAGGGTTGCGCCTTGTGCAAGACCGGAAGTCACCGAGAAGCTCGTGCCGGCCGCATCCGCCAGCGCGCCGTCCTTCAGCTTCGCCTCCAGGAGATTGATCTTCGGCGAGCCGATGAACTCGGCCACACGCCGGTCGTCCGGGTCGGCATAGATCTGCTGCGGCGGCGCCACCTGCAACAGCTCGCCGTCGAGCATCACCGCCACCCGGTCCGACATGGTCATGGCTTCCGCCTGGTCGTGGGTGACATAGACGAAGGTGACGCCGAGGCGCTTGTGCAGCTCCTTGATCTCGGCGCGCATCTGCACCCTGAGCTTGGCATCCAGGTTCGACAGCGGCTCGTCCATCAGGAACACCGCCGGCTGGCGCACCATCGCCCGTCCCACGGCGACGCGCTGGCGCTGGCCGCCCGACAATTGCCCCGGCTTGCGGCCAAGCAGGTGCCCGATACCGAGCGCCTTGGCGGTGCGGGTAACCTCCCGCTCGATCTCCGCGCCAACCGCTTTCGTGCTCGGCAGCAACCGGCCGACCAGTGGCAGCCGCTGCCAGGCCGACAGCCGCCGCATCCTGAGCGGCAGGCCCATGTTCTGCGCCACCGTCATGTGCGGATAAAGCGCATAGGACTGGAACACCATGGCCACGTCGCGCCGCTTCGGCCGCCGCACCCCCCGTCGACCACCCGCTCGCCGATCGCGATCGACCCACCCGTCTGCACCTCGAGGCCCGCCAATATCCTCAGCAACGTCGACTTACCACAGCCCGACGGACCCAGCAGCGTCAGAAACTCGCCATCGGCAATCGCAAGCGATACATCGCGAAGCACCGACGTCGCGCCAAACGATTTTGATATGACATTGATGGTGATGCTGCTCATGTGTTCCTCCTTGCGAGGCATCACAGCCTTGCTCCGGGCCGCCATCACCGGCGGCAGGTGATCGTTATGGTCCACGATGAAGCTCTGGATCCGAATTCTGCGCGCCGGATCAGGAGAAGGAGACCGGAATCCGGTCGCGTTCGCAGAGCTTCAAAAGCACGTCACGCAAAGTGGCTTTCACCTCTGAAAACTCCGGTTCCGGCAGGAAATGCGACTCGATCAGCTTGCGGTCCAGCGTCCAGATTGAGTCCTCAGGAAGCGGATCGGTGCCGTAACGCGGAATGATGTTCCAATGCACGTGCGCAAATGCATTGCCGAAGAATGCAACATTCATTTTCTTGGCGCCAAAGGCTAACTGTACTGCCTCGGCGACCAGCGCCATTTCCATAAGATGTTTCGAGCGGATTTCGCTCGGCAGATCGTGAAGTTCACGTGCCTTTCGCTTTGCCGAAAAGAAGCAGTAGCCTTTGAAATATTGGCGATTGCGGCTGAGCGTGACAATGCCGGTCTCGAGTTCGGCAAGGAAATGGCGCTCATCTGAATTGTCGATCAACCGCAGGACGTCAGCCCGCGAGTAGGTTTCATGAACCATTCTTTTGTCTTTCTCTACGGAGGTTCCTTGGCCGTCCTCACCCCGGGACGGCCAATCGTCGATATCAGGATTTCGGCAGAAGGCTCTTCACGTCGCGGACCATCGCCGGCATGGCCTCTTCGGGCGTCTGCTTGAGGGTCACCACACTTTGCAGGTAGTCACGGATGACGGTCGTGATCCGCTGGCCGTTCGGCTCCGGATTGGCGTTTTGAACCTTGACACGGGGCAGTTCCTTGATGGCGGTGAGCGCGTTCGGATTTTCCTTATAGTAGTCGGCGAGAAAGGCGGGATCGTTGACCGCAACCGTGTTGACCGGTACCAACCCGGTAGCCTTAACGATCAATGTCTGTGCCTCTGGCCCGGAAGCGAACTTGAGGAATTTCCATGCGGCTGCAATCTTTGCGGGGTCTTTGGTTGTGATGGCCATGCCACCCCCGCCGGACGCCAATTTACCGTCCTTGGCCGACTGTGGGAACACTCCCGTACGGATATCCATCGTCGGTCCCGTGTTGGCCGTCAGCGTCTTCAATCTCGAGGTGGAAGCGAAATAGATGCCAATTTTGCCTGATGCGAAGGCCTGACGGGCCTGCTCGGCGGTCATGTCGACCATACCGGCTTCGCCAAACCGCTGCATCAGTTTCAGTGCGTCTCGTCCAGCCTGCGAGTCGAAGCCGATCTTGGCGTCCTCGGTGAACACATCTCCGCCATGGCTGGAGACGAGACTATTGAAGGACCAATTGCTGGCGTCCGCGTAGTATTCAAAAAACAGCGGCATCACATCGGGTTCAGCTTTCCGTAAGTCGGCCGCGATCGAGAAGATTTCGTTCCATGACAGGTCAAGGTTCGTAAGACCGGGGTGAACCTTTCTGATCAGGCTCATATTATAGTAAACAATGCTAGCGGAGACGGACTGTGGTATCGCCACGACATGTCCTTTAACAGTCGTTGGGCCGAGCGAGCTCTGCTCGATGCCTACGCTTTTCCAGTCGGGGTCGCTCGACATGACATCGTCCAGTGGCGTGAGGACATCGCGTGCCGCAAGGACAGCCATGTCGCCGTAGCAGACCGAGGAAACCATGTCTGGCAGGGCGCCCGTCACCGCGTCCCGGAGCAACTGCTGAAGCAGTGCGGGGCAGTCGGTGGCGTTGGCTTCCAGCTCGATCCTTATATCGGGGTTGTCCTTCATGAAACGGTCCGCGATCGGCTTCAGGAAGAGCGCGTCCCGGCTGGGAAAAGCATGGGTCAAGTGAAGTGTAATTGGTTCGGCGTAAGACGCAGACGCGCTCGCGATCCAGCTGATCGCGCCGACAACCGACAAAAGTATTCGTTTCATTCTTGGGCTCCTTATCGGATCGCTTTGACGCTGAAGCGCTGCCGGACATGCCAGGCTTCGGATTGGCGCACGTTTTCGTACAATGGCGTGCTAGGCCGCTCGGATGAAGATGATCTGACAGGTTCGGATCAAGTGAGCCACCTGTACCTGACTCCCACGGATAACGTCCTGCAAGCAGCTGATGTGGGAACAGACCGAAGAGGCAATTGCCCGCCGGGACTGGATTGCAGTCGAAATACTACCCAGCATACGAGATACATCTCGTATGCATCACGCCAGCATGTCGCGGCTCAAGGGCTCGACTGCAGAGGCCGCCTCGAAATGCCCATGGCGGAACGGTCTCGTGGTCACTACGAAAGGACCTCTGTGGCTGTCGTTCCGCGAGCCGACTGGCAGCGGAGACAGTCGGGGGCGAAAGCATCTTATCTTATAGCAGCCCAATGTCGGGCAGCAGGGGTAGAGAAACACCTCCTTGAGCCGGCATGTCTCAACGTGATGTCACCTGAAATTCACAACCAATTCCATATATTGCGGCAATATTCGCTGACGCGACCAAATAATCGGCTGCCCATCAACGTCGATATTGATGTTCGTCAGGATGGTGACGGGCTGCCCGCGAGGCCTCCCGAAGAGCTTTGCATCAGCACTGGAGAGAGCAGCTGAGGTGATCCTGGTTTCGAGGCGCTGGTATCGCGTGACCCCATATTCCCTCCAGGCAGACGTGAAGCTGCCGCTTTCCTTGATGAACTCTTCGATCCCCTCGAAACGCGGGAGGGGAAAGTAGCTTGAGGTTGCAGATATTATAGTGCCCTCCACGACTGTGACCGTGTTTACTTGTCGGGCGAAATGATGAAGGGTCAAGCGAAGGTTTCGGGCGAGGTCTTTATCCAAGCGCACACGATCCGAACCGATATATTGTCGCTCTCCCACACGATGAATGCTCCCGAGTGTTGCACTCAACCGCGACGTCGCCCCGATGGTATGCACAACAAGGCGTTCCTTGACGAACGCTCCTTTGCCTTGCTCAACCCTGATGATGTTGCGCTCGCGAAGCACTGAGAGGGCGCGCCGAACAGTATTCCTGTGCACATCGAAACGGGCGGCGAGCTCGAACTCGCTCGGCAATCGCGCACTCGGTGGCCATTTACCTTCTTGAATTTCGGTTTCGAGGGCGCGCGCGACCATGCGCCAGAGCGTGGTAGCTCCGCGTCGTTCTGACAAACTGGGGCGATCTGACGATTTCATTGGTCGCCTTCAGAGTTAGCGTTTTGCTTGATACGTACTCCTATAGCGTATGAGACCTGTCCAAGTTTTACGTTGTCGGTACAAGTTGGATAGAGGTCCATGCATTGTCATCACTTCGTCTCCTAACGGGCCGCCGTCACTGTTAAGACCGCTCAGTTGATGAATAGAGCGGAGCTCCATCCCATGAAAGTTATCGAGGCTTGGCCCGACCAGGATTGCCTAAACGAAAGCGGACGTTCGGAAACAATATTAGCAAACGCTAGAATAGTCACGGGATCGGAATGCTTTTGCGGAACCGTCAGGATCAGGAACGGCGTGATCGCTGATATCTCCCACGGCACATCGGCGGCTGCCGAGGCAGTGGATATGAACGGCGATTTCCTGATCCCCGGGATTGTGGATGTTCACACCGATCATCTCGAAAAGCACGTCCTGCCCCGCGCGGGAATGATGTGGGATCCGACGAGTGCGGCAATCGCTTATGATGTTCAGATCATCGCTGCTGGCACGACGACCGTGTTTGACTCCCTGACCGTAGGCGCAGGCGCCAGCACCGAACGGCAGCGTCTCTTGCCGGTCATGCTCAAAGGAATTCAGCAAGCACGAGCGCACCAGGCGTTGAAGGCCGACCATTTCCTTCACCTTCGATGTGACGCAGAGGATCCAAGCCTCCTCGATATCGTGCCGCAATACCTTGATCGCTCGGATCTGCGCTTTGTGACGATCATGGATGACGGTCCCCACCGCAACCTCGAGCGTTTCCGCCGTATTCAGGTCTACAAGGGCCGAAGTGCGGCCGAGATCGAAAACATGATCGCGGCAAACAAGGCCTCCTTCGCGCGCAACCAATTCAACAGGACGCGGCTGCTTGAACTGTGCCGGGAGCGAAGGATCGCTTGCGCAAGTCACGACGACACGACCGCTGCCCATATCGAGGAAGCCGTCGCGGCCGGGTCAAACATCGCGGAATTTCCCATTTCCATGGAAGCTGCGCGAGCCGCACGCGCCGCGGGCATGACAGCCATTGTCGGCGCACCGAACATCGTCGCCGGGCGGTCGCACATTGGCAATGTTTCCGTGCGCGAACTCGCCGACCTCCGCCTCTTCGACATTATTTGCTCTGACTACATCCCAGCGAGCCTGCTGCGAGCGATTTGGTATCTTCCAACTATGCCCAATGGACCATCGCTTCCGGAAGCTGTGGCAATGGGGACCCTCAATCCAGCAAGAACTTTTGGTTTCCCGGACCGGGGCGAAATTGCGATCGGCAAACGCGCCGACCTTGTAAGGGTCGCCGACATAGAGGGTCCAATCGTCCGGTCCGTTTGGCTTCGTGGCAGGCGGATGCTCTGAAGCACGTGCCGCTCATGGACAAGCATTTGGAGATATCAATGAACCGCAGCCGTGAGGCTTGGATGACGACGTTCGCCAAAGCGCCGCTCGCCGAAATCGAATGTCATTGGGCAACGATTTCCCCTCCCAAATTCGAATGGGTCCGCCGTCCCGAAGTGGGAATGATCATGCTCAGGGGACGGATCGCAAAAGGAGATGCGCCTTTCAATGTTGGCGAGGCAACGATCGCCAGATGCACCGTGCAGATTGAGAGCGGGGAAATCGGCGTCGCCTATGTGCTCGGAAGAAGCAAAAGGCATGCAGCGCTGGCGGCGTTGCTTGATGCGCTCATGCAGCAGGAAACGTTGAATGGGGCTGCGACGGTCACGTCAATCGTGGATGCCCTCAATGAACGCATTCGGGAAACCGAAACCCGCGTCAAGCGTGAGACCTACTCCAGCAAGGTCGACTTCTTCATGTACGGACAGGGAGGCTGACCCGGATGCCTATGCGATCCTTAGCACAACAATTCGAAGATCCCATCCACGACGCTCAACTGGCGTTTCGGGAGCTACTGACGGCTCTTTCCCGCCCGGGGACAGTGGTAAAGCTCCGTCAGCCATTGGGCTCGCCCCATCCACTGAACGGCACGATGGCGGCGATTGCCTTAACCCTTGTCGACGGCGACTGCCCCACCTGGCTGAGCCGGTCGATTGCGATGAAGGAAGTGCGCGATTACCTTCATCTTCACACCAACGCGCTGCTAACAGCTGCGCCGGAAACTGCGAGCCTGGCTTTTGTAGGGGATGCAGCCGACCTTCCGTCGCTCTCGTGCTTCCATCCCGGCGAAGCCGCATGCCCGGATAAAGCCACGACGGTGGTCATCCGCCTGCCTTCGCTGTCGGGCGGTCGAACAATTACGCTGAGCGGGCCGGGGATAGAGGCAACCGCAGCTATTGATCCTGCTGGCCTGCCTGACTGGTTTTGGCCGGAGTGGAAGAAGAACGCTGCCACGTATCCGCTTGGCGTGGACGTCTTCCTGATCGATGACGCGCAGGTCATCGGCCTTCCCCGCTCAACAAAGGCTGACTGGTGATGATGATTACCTCCATCAAGGGCGGTGAAGTCGCGATCGCAGCGTCACACAAGCTCATTTCGAAACGCCGGCGTGGCGATGGCGCAGTCGCCGAACTCACCGTCGAACAGATTAGTCAGCAAATGTCGCTGGCAGTCGACCGCGTCATGAGTGAAGGTTCGCTTTATGATACGACCCTTGCGGCGCTGGCGATCAAGCAGTCGGAAGGTGACCTGCTCGAAGCAATCGCCCTCGTAAGATCGTTTCGGACCACGCTGAACCGTTTCGGATATACCGAACCGGTCAACACCGGCAAGATGCTGGTCCGCAGGAGAATTGCGACGACCCATAAGGACGTTCCGGGTGGGCAGTTCCTCGGGCCGACCTACGACTACACGCATCGCATTCTCGACTTCTCACTTTTGAATGGATCAAGCCAAGCGCCATCCTCTGGCGAGATAAGCACTGAAGAGGAACTTTCCAGCCTAAGCGAGTTGGACGAGGAGAGTGGCATCCTCGCAAGGTCGGACATTATCGAAGCCGTCGAGGGAAATGCTTCTTCCGCCGTCAATGACATAACGAGGGAACCCATCGCCTTTCCGTCGAAGAGAGACGAGCGTCTGCAGACGTTGACCCGTGGTGATGAAGGGTTTCTCGTTGGCCTGTGCTATTCGAGCATGCGCGGCTACGGACGAAACCATCCATTTGTAGCCGAGCTGCGCTATGGCGATGCAGAGGTGCTCTTCGACATCCCTGAAATCGGCCTGACGGTCGGGGTCGGTACCGTGCGCCTGTCGGAATGCCAAACCATCCATTTGACACCCGGTGACGGCTCACGTGTCCCGCAGTTCACGCGAGGCTATGGGCTGGTATTGGGTCAGGGAGAGCGTAAGGCAATTGCCATGGCCATTCTCGATCGTTCGCTCAGAGGTGAGGAGTTCGGCGAAGAGGTCGAATATCCGGCTCAGAATGAGGAGTTCGTGTTGTCTCATTCCGACAGCGTCGCGAGCTCTGGTCTGGTCCAGCATCTGAAGCTTCCGCACTACGTCGACTTTCAGGCCACCATGCAGTTGCTCGAACAGATGCGCGACGAACAGGCGAAGAGGCAGCCGCAAGGCTTCGTAAACGGCGGGATCAACGAGGAGACCGAAATTGCAGAGTGAAATCATCCTCGACGAAGGTGCCGGCTACAACTACGCCTATCTTGATGAAGCGTCCAAGCGGATGATCAGGCGCTCCATCCTGAAGGCAGTCGCTGTTCCGGGATACCAGGTGCCCTTCGGCAGCCGCGAAATGCCCATCCCGCCGGGCTGGGGCACCGGCGGGATGCAGGTCACTGCAAGCATCATCGGTTCGCGCGACCGGTTGAAAGTGATCGACCAGGGCGCTGACGACACCGCAAATGCCGTGTCGATCCGACAATTCTTCAGGCAGGTTTCCGACGTAGCCACGACCGAGAGAACAACTGACGCCACCGTCATTCAAACACGACATCGGATTCCGGAAGATCCGCTCACCGAAGAGCAGATCATCGTGTTTCAGGTACCGAACCCCGAGCCTCTCCGGCGGCTGGTAGTTCAAGAGGCGTTGACGAAGAAGATGCATTCCTTTGCGCGCTACGGAGCCATGTACGTGCACCTCTACGAGGATATCGCCCGTCATGGAGGCGTGTCGATCGTCACCGACTATCCGGTGATGGTCAACGGCCGCTACCTGGCCTCCCCTTCACCGATCCCGAAATTCGACAATCCAAAGCTCAATCGAAGCCGTGCACTAGCGCTGTTCGGGGCAGGACGCGAACGAAGAATCCATGCCATCCCGCCTTTCACAGATGTCAAAAGCCTGGATTTCGCCGATCACCCGTTCACGGTCCAGCGGTGGAATGAGTGCTGTTCACTCTGCGGAGCGGCGGACAGCTACCTAGACGAGGTCTTGCTGGATGACAACGGGACACGCGCTTTTGTCTGCTCCGACACGTCGTATTGCACGGACAGGCGCGAAAGGAATCAGCGATGAAACAATCAGCGATGCAGGTCCTGACAGTAGAGTCTCTCAGCAAGAACTTTGGAGCCATGTCGGCATGCTGCGACGTCTCGTTGTCGTTGCGCAGAGGCGAGGTGCTCGGGATTGTCGGAGAAAGTGGCTCGGGAAAATCCACCCTTCTGAAGTGTATGGCCGGCGCTGTGCGACCGAGTTCCGGTACCATCCATATTGGCAATGGGGACGGATTGGTCGACCTTTGGGCTATGGACGAGGCTCTGCGGGAACAATTTCTACCCACCTCCGTTTCGCTCATCCATCAAAATCCGAGAGACGGAATCCGGCTCAACGTCAGCGCCGGTGGCAACATCGCCGAGCCATTGCTGGTAAATGGTGAACGATACTATCGCACCTTGCGCGACACCTCCCTGCAATGGCTCGAACGGGTCAACATCGATGCTGATCGGATTGAACACTTGCCGAGGACATTCTCCGGCGGGATGCAGCAGCGCCTTCAGATCGCGCGCGGACTGGCGACCCACCCGCGGCTGGTCTTGATGGACGAACCGACAGGTGGTCTCGACGTCTCCGTGCAAGCAAAGCTGTTAGATCTCATTCGCAAGCTGGTGCGCGAGCTGGGTCTCGCCGCGATTATCGTGACACACGACATTGGTGTGGCGCGGCTTCTGGCGGATCGCCTGATGGTCATGCAACGGGGCCGGGTCATTGAGGAAGGGCTCACCGACCAGGTCCTCGACGATCCCCATCATCCCTATACACAGCTCCTCGTGTCGTCCGTCCTGCAAGCCTGAAAGGAAAACTGATCATGGCTACAGTCATCAGCGCGCGCGGGCTGTCGAAGACCTTTACGCTTCATACCGAGGGCGGAACCGTGCTTCCCGTGTTCTCCGATGTCTCGCTGGATGTCGCAGCAGGAGAATGCGTCTGTCTGCACGGCCCGTCCGGTGCTGGCAAGTCGACGCTTCTGCGCTCACTTTATGCCAACTACAAGCTCGATGCCGGCGAGATCGTTTTTGATCACGAAGAAGGACCAATCGATTTGGCCAAGGCGGAGCCTTGGGAAATCATCGAACTGAGGCGGCGTACTGTAGGTTATGTCAGCCAATTCCTGCGGGTTATCCCGAGAGTGCCCACCTTGGATGTTGTCGCCGAAAATGCGATCGCAATCGGAATGTCGGTTGAGGAGGCACACAGCAAAGCCGCTCGCCTCCTGACCCGGCTGCGTATACCGGAACGTCTGTGGTCTCTCGCGCCAGCGACTTTCTCCGGGGGCGAGCAGCAGCGTGTCAACATCGCTCGCGGCTTTATCATCGACTATCCTATCCTGCTTCTCGACGAACCGACGGCATCGCTGGATGCCGCCAATCGGGCAACTGTCATTGCGCTGATCAATGAGGCCAAGGCGTGCGGGTCCGCCGTCGTGGGGATTTTCCATGACGAGGAGGTCCGCAATGCTGTCGCCGACCGATTGTTTGAAGTCGGGAAGCGCTCGGTAAGCGACGCGATGCAGGAGCGGACCGAACGGAAGGTCGCAGTCTGATGCCGGAAGCACGCATCCCCCGCTATTCGATATATTACACGCCGGTGCCGGAGCACCCACTGACGGTAGCGGCAAGGACGTGGCTGGGGCGAGACGCCTTTGCGCCTGGAACAGGCGCTTCCCCTATCGCCGGTGAGGCCGAGATGATTTCGGAACCGCGGCGCTATGGATTCCACGCAACGATAAAGGCGCCGTTCCGGTTGCGGGAGGGAACCTCCGTCGAAGCGCTCGAACGGGCGCTGCGCGGTTTTACAGCAAAAATGCCGGCCTGCCCCATCGGTCCCCTGCGGATCGACTTGCTTGCCGGCTTCTTCGCCCTTGTTCCGGCCGAGCCCCTGCCGACGCTTCGAGGATTTGCCAGGCGCGTGGTCGAGGATTTCGATGTGTTCCGGGCGCGGTTGGATGGCGATGACCTCAAGCGGCGCATGAACAGTCGACTCGATGAGGTCGAGATGACCAATCTCGTCGCCTGGGGCTATCCTTATGTCGCCGACCGGTTCCGCTTTCATATGACGCTGACAGGCCGTGTTCCGGAAGAACAGCGCCCCGCAATACGAGCGCGTCTGCAGGAGGTCTTCGAGCCATATCTGTGCGAGGATTATTATGTCGATGCTCTGTCGCTCTTCGTGCAGGAACACCGCAACGCCGATTTCGTGGTCCGGTCGCAGTTCGCGCTGAGGACCGGCGCGGCCCTCAAGGCGGCGGTCTGACAGCCGTGGTGTTGCCTGGACATCTTGTCCTTGTCGTCGGTCCGAGCGGCGCGGGGAAGGACACCCTGATCGACTATGCGCGCGAGAGGCTCATTGCCGACCCGCAGGGTCATTTCGTGCGCCGGGCCAACAGCTGACCGGTGAGCGCCGGCGCGAGGACCATACGCCTGTCGACCGGCAGGATTTCGACCGCCTCGTTTCCTAAAGCAATTTGCCCTTCAGTGGCAGGCGCAAGGACTTTCCTATGGCGTCCCGTCTGAGATTGACAGCAGGCTGGCACGCGGCGGCGCCTTCGTCGCCAACGGTTCCCGCCCGATCCTGTCGGACGCGCGGCGGCGATACCCGCAACGGATCGCCGTCAATGTCACTGCGCCATGGATATCCTCACCAAGCACCCAGTCGAACGGGGACGCGAAATCGCGGAAAACGTCCGGCAGTGATTGATCCGCATCCCTCCCCTCGATCCTCAGCTCGGGGAGCGGTTGGTGGTGAGCCCTATACGGGGCTTCTGTGGAACCTCTCAAGCCCTGCCACGCTGTAGTTTCGGAGGCGATGTGGTAGTATAAGATAGACGGCTAGCAATCCATCCAGTTTCTGTACCATGTGTACGAGATGCACCTAATGTACAACTTTGGTACTCTGAGTGTCTTTGTGGGTACATGCCGCAATTTTGGATGATTTTCCAGTTCGCTTCTCCCTGTTTTAATTTGCTCTATCGCGCATAATTCTAGAACAGACATCTGCGACGGACGCCTTGTGGCCTTCGTTCCATAGTGGGGATGGAAGATTGACCGGGAGTACCCCCGGTCGGCTGCGTCCCGTTTTCTTTTGATGGGGAGACAGTAAATGAACATCAACAGCCTTCTTCTCGGCTCCGCCGCAGCCCTGATCGCCGGATCAGGTGCCTATGCAGCCGACGCCGTCGTTGTCGCCGAACCGGAAGCTGCCGAATATGTCAGGATCTGCGATGTTTACGGTGCCGGCTACTTCTACATACCCGGGACCGAAACCTGCCTGCGCATCGGCGGCTACGTGCGCTACGACGCCAGCGTTGGCGACGCCGGTCGCGTCTTCGACGGCGCAACGACGCATGATCGCATGGACGGCGACCAGCAGCAGACCTGGAACAAAAACGCTCGCTTTACGCTGAAAACATGGACGGGCCAAGAGACCGAGCTCGGCACGTTAAAGACATATGCCGAAACGCGATTCAATTTCGGCAACGTCAGCGTGAATGAGGGTGGAGTGGCCTTCAGCGAGGCCGGAAATAAACCAGTCACTCTTAACTACGCCTGGATCCAGCTGGGAGGGCTGCGTGTCGGAAAAGATGACACAGTCTACAACCAGTTTATCGGCTACGCAGGCAATGTCATCCAGGACACGATCATTCCGTACGGGATCAAGGAAACCAATCTGATCAGCTACTATTTTGGCAGCGGAAATGGCCTTACTGGGGTGGTCTCCTTCGAAGAAGGCTCAAGCACCGACACGATCGACAGCTATGTCCCGCATGTCGTTGGAGGTGTTAAGTACAAGGGCGCCTGGGGATCCATTACTGCTGTGGGTGCCTATAACAGCAACTGGGAAGAATGGAGCGGTAAGGTTCGTGTTGACGTCAAACCCATGGACAAGCTGACCCTGTTTCTCATGGCTGGCTACGGGACCGACCACAACGCTTTGACCAGCTTCTACAAGCCATGGGGTGGCAACTGGGCAGTCTGGGGCGGCGGCAGCTACACTTTGAACGCCAAGATGGCGTTCAACACCCAGATTTCATATGCCGAAAACAAGGATTTCGGCGTAGCGGCGAATGTCGCCTACACCATTGTGCCGGGCTACACGATTACGGCGGAACTCGACTACTACGACAATTTTGATAAAAGCAACTCCAGCGCTGTCGGCGGCATCTTCCGCTTTCAACGCTCGTTCTAACGAACCGAAAAAACCTATTGAGGTGACCCGCGGCCGCAATGCGGGCCACCTCACTTGCCATGCTCTCGGACCTCAACCACGAAATATCTAAGAAGATCGCCAGGCCGCCTGTGCATGATGCTCGCTCTGCGGCGACCATCCGGCCACTCGTTGAGAATATCTGCAGTGCAACGGATGCCATGGCCTGCGAAACGTAACAGCAGGATTTCCGAACGCGGTTTCAGGAAAAACTGCCAGCCTCAAGCCTCCTGGGCGGCGGACTTCACGCTCGGGACACGCCACGCAATTGCCGGCGGCGATAAGATTGTGGTCACGGCCGCAGCGCTCTTTACCGCCGGATCGCCGCGCGAACGAAGAGCAAGATCCTTTGGGCCATCATTCCTGCACTACAGGCCAGATCTGCTCGGCGATCGTCATGGGGCGCGAGGTATCTTCTCGCCCCGGCACTGGCGCGGGCAGGCCTCGAGCCCCGACCCCGCGGTATAGGTTCGCTCCGGAAGCGACAAGATCAACGCTCGTATAGATCGAGGAAGGCCAGCATCACCGTGAGCGTGACGGCAAAGTGCACGGACAAGGCAGCTCATTGCGGGGACATTTGACACTCAATAAGCATACCCTCTAGGCGAACTACCTCTGTGTGGAGCTCCCTCAAGAGATCGGCGGTACGTTTAGCTCCGGTCTCTCCAACAAAGAAAAAGTGTCCGCCAGAAAGATAGCGAGTGAGCCGTTTGGGCGATTCGATCACGAACTCGCGCAGCCAAGCCCATTGCTCTTCCGAAAGCCCAACGATTGCGCCGGCATTCATACGGTTGTTAACCAGCCCTTTGACAGTAATCTCCCCCCAAACAGCCTGGTCGCTTAGTGCGTGCCGAAAGTCGCTCCTGTCGAGCGGCACAATTGCGGCGCAAACCGGATAGTCCTCGCCGGAAAAGGAACCCGCGAGGAGAAGCGAGTTCAACCGGTCCTGTTGCGGCTCGTTCCCGAAATACGGTTCCAGTTCCGGCCCCCAGAGGCCGTGCGGAACGTTGACCCTGTACGCATCGGCAAAGGCTGAGGGGGATATGACCGCTCTCCCTTCTCTTTTTGCGGCCACAGCAAGCTCGGCCAGCCAGCGTTCGTCTCGAGAGGTTCCGTCGCGCCTTCCACTTGCAAGGTCCCACAGACCGTTGGGGAGCAGCCGCTCAGGTGGTGTTTCTTCCTTTGTTAGTCGAGGGAAAGGCGGTGTACCACAAAGCGATACGAAGCAATCGAGGCGCAGGCCGTGCTGGCGCAACGCACGCGTGAGGGCAAAGACCAACCTGCCCCCCATACTCCACCCCGCGGCAACGATCGGTCGTTGGCCATACATATCAATCGCCTCGGCAACGAGAACCGCTTGCATCCGCGCCCATGTATCAAGCTGCAATCCCGCGCCCAACTGGTCAAAAAGCGGATGGTCGCAAGGATACGAGGCTGCGATCAAGCCCCATCCGAGGTCGGCCAGCCAATGGTCAAGGAAATCATGCGCATTTCCATCGGGATGACCATAGGCGATCCTGGCAAGAATGCCTCCGCCTGTCAGGAACACGACAAGCGGCGTCGCCGCCAGGCCCGTCCTGCGATAGGCAAGGACGGGCAGACCATTGGTCTCGATGAGCTGCTCTCCCGGAAAGAGCTCTGATCGCTTGGTGCGGTCTGTCATTTTTCAGTCCTGTCGATTTCAGCTCGTCAAGTCGCGCAACCTATGTGCCCCGGAGATCCGCGCGGCTCCGCGGTGATCGATCTCCAGCCAGTCTCCTGGGCGCATTACAATTGCTTCAGGCACCGCCTCTCCCCGGGACCGCGCCTGATCGATCCGCTTGGCAAACTCCTCCACCTGGTGATTTCCCGGATCGGTGTAGTGACATGGCAGTACTGTGCGCAACCCGAGCCACTGGGAGGCCAGTACGCCTTCAGCCGGCGACATGTCACTGGTCAGCTTCTCGCCAGGCCCTGGCGACGATACGCCGTCCGGATTGGCAATGCCGATGGAACCGATGGTAGGCCGGTAAAGTTGGCCCTGCAGCTTCATGTCGGAAAAAAGGGAGGTATCGCCCGGATGATACAGACGGACATTGTCATCGAGCATAACGATATAGGCAAGCGGAATGCCAGAAACGAAGGTCCCGTCGGGCATGGTCATATGTGAGCAGTGGCGGCATTCGATCGTCTGCACTTCAACCCCGGCGACCGAAAGGCGCATCCCCCAGGCTGTGACCCTGATCTGCTCAGAAGGAATCCCTTGAGCTGTCAGGAACGCCTTCACCTCACCCCCACAGATAACCGAAGCGCCGGTGCGGCGAGCTAGAATTTCTGTGTCACCCAGATGATCGCTTGCGGCATGGGTGACAATGATGAGATCGACCTGGTCGAAGTCCTCGGCCGTTAACGGGGAAGCGGGGTTGCCGCGAAGAAACGGATCCAGGAGGACGCGGCGACCGTCGCGCGTAACTACTTCATAAGCCGCCACGCCGAGGAAGCGAATGCGTGTGAAGGGAGTGCGTGACATCTTCGTCATCTCGGCAAAAGACTCTGAACGTCGTTGGTCATCAATTTTATCGTCTCATCCGGATTACGTTGCAGAGTTGCGACCTGCTGGAGATACGAAGTAATGACTTCTGTGATGCGTAAGGAGTTGTCTCCCGGGAAGGACTGCCACTCGCCGGATCTGGCAGACGCGCGCACGGATGTCATCCGCGGATCGGCCGGATCGGCCGTCTTTTCAAGATCCGCTACAGCCAGGCGATTGCCGGGAACATAACCTGTCGTGTCGAACATCAGCTTCTGCGCCTTGGCGCCGGCCATGAACTTCATGAACGTCCAGGCGGCCTTTTGCCGCTCAGGATCGCTCGCAGTCATCATCATGCAATTGCCGCCTGCGGGTAACCATCCATTTTCCCCTATTGGGATGGCCGCCGTTCGGACCTCGAACTTGGCCTGTTTGAGGAGACTTTTCAGGAAGCCGCTGGAGGTCAGCAGAACACCGATCGTGCCGGACGAGAAGGCCTGATAAACCTGATCTCGAGCCATGTCGACCTGCCCCGCTTTCGCGAACATCTGTACGACGTCGAGCGCTCTCATTCCTTCCGGGCCGTTGAATGCCACGTGGCGGCCGTCAGCGGACATGATCCTTCCGCCTTGCGAATTAAGGACCGCCATGAAGGTCCAATTTCCGGCGGCTGCGTAGTCGAAGAATCCCCCGATCCGATGACCGCCGAGTGCTGTTATCTTTGCTGCCAGAGCAGCGATCTCCTCCCATGTTTGCGGTAGGTGATCAGGGTCTTCACCCGCTTGGCGCACGAGTTCGGTGTTGTAATAGAGAACGGGCACGGAAATAATGAACGGCAGTCCATAGACTCTGTCATTGTGGCGGCAGAGATCATCTGACGTCGCTTGGTAGCTGCGGTCTACCCAGTTTTTGTCTCTCTCGATAAATGAAGACAGAGGTACCGCAAGTCTGCGTTGGACCGTCAAGCCGGAACGATTGTAGCCTTGGAAAATGACGTCGGGCAGCGTCCCCGAAATACCGTCCCGCAACAAACGCTGCGTGAGATCGTCATAATCGGTCACCGGCGGACGCAACTTGAGTTCAATCTCTGGATGCTCCGACTTGAACGCATCGATGAGCTGGGGTGGTGTAGAAAGTGCTCCAGCAAGGACCTCGACGGTGACCGCATGGGCGTTGCTGCTCATCACGCCGAGCAGCAGGCAAAGGGAGAACACTAGCCGTTCCAACATAAGAAGAGATCTCCATGTGTTTCATGCTGCCAGGGCGGGAAGTCGATCCAAGATCCGAGAAGCGCCAGAGGCAGCAAGGCGCTGGAGCTTCCTTTTTTCAGGCTCTCGGCAAAGCAGCTAGAAATTGCGCAGCACTGCGGATAGCCTCATTGGCCCGGGGGACAAGGCGAGCCCGATTGGCGAATCCATGAATATGTCCCTCATATCGGTGAAGCTCGAGCGGCACGCCCGCTGCTCGAAGACGGTCGGCCATTTCCAGTTGCTCGTCGCGCAGCACGTCCAGTTCAGCCACACCCATCCAGACTGGCGGCAAGCCATTCAGATCGGCATGCAAAGGGGCAAGGTAGGGATCGGTCGGAGACGTGCCTGCGGGAACCAATGCAGGAATATAATAGTTCTGGACGCGCGCTTTGGACATTCCGAACTCGCCGGTCCCGAATAGGCGATAGCTCTGCCTTTCCGTGTTGGTGATGTCGTATGCGCCGTAAAAGAGGGCCATGCCGACGGGGAGCCGTGCGCCAGCATCGCGGCGGCGCAGAGTGGAGGTCATGGCAAGCATTGCTCCCGCCGAGCCACCGCAGACTGAAACCCGGTCGGCATCGAGCCCGTAATCGCCTGCTGAGGCGAACATCCAGTCCATCACCTTGACGATGTCTTCGACAGCGGCGGGAAAGGGATGTTCCGGAGCGAGGCTGTATGTGGTGGAAACCACGGACAGTTGGCTATCGGCAACCATGCGCCTGCAGATACTGTCGCAGTGATCAAGCGAACCGCGAACGAAGCCGCCGCCATGCATGAAGAGCGCTACCGGCGTGTGTTCCGGGCCGTTCTTGTAGAGGCGAGCCTGAAGCGGCCCACGCGCGCCTTCGATCGTCAGGGGTATTATCGAGCCTACGTCCGGAGAGCCCTCATTCCAGAAAGGCGCGAACCTTGCTTGTTGCTCGCGATCCCCTTCAATCGTTGTTGGGACCCCTCCATCGGCTGCGACCATATCCGCCAGTTTTGCCATTGCCAGCGCCATGTCAGGGTCGATGAGGTCGGTGGATGCTGCTTCGAGGCTGCCTGGATTTGTCTTGGACATAAGAGGTTTCCTTACAATCGATGAGCGGCGCGCCCGTTCTGTCGCACCAACGGGTAAGACGTCGTGAGCAAGCATCAAGTGCCTGCACACATTACGGACTGTGCTTCTAGGCGGACATGGGATCCCAATCTCGGCCCAGGGCGAACAGGCAATCGCCGAGACCGGTACGAGCTGGAATGCGGCGACATAGGACGACACCGCCGGCTGTCGCGATTACGGGTTCAGGTTCGCGCCACGGAACTGTTGTGAAGTGGATTCGCCCCACCACCTGCCCTGCGCGGATTTCCTCGCCAAGCTTGACTATTGGCTCAAACAAGCCACGCTCCGTGTTGGCGGCATAGATGTAATTGGCTGCGGGTACGCGGTGCAATATGCGTGTGGATGGCGCCGCTTGCTCAGTCATAGGCTCGCTTAAAATACCAATATGGTGCAGCAGGCGGGCAAGGCCGTGTTCGGCGAGCGAAACGGCATCGGGCAAAATAGTACCACCGCCGCCGAGTTCGGTTGACAGGTGGTAGACCCCTGCTCTGCGGCAGGCACCGATCAGCGCCCCGTCACCACCGGTCGAATGTTGGATGACCATGCTGACAGGCATTCCGAATGCTTTTAGGTAGTCGAGCGAGTGAGCGAAACGAGCGGGATCCGGCGAACGGGCAATGACCCCGACGGGTAGATATTCCGCACTAAGGCTGCCGGAATGGAAGTCAAAGGCATATTGTACCCGCGGCAGTATTTCACTTTCGATCAGATGGGCGATCATCGCCGTCGGAGACCCGTTCGCATCACCGGGGAACTGCCGGTTGAGATTACCATCGTCGATTGGCGAATTGCGGCGATCGGCTCGCACGGCAGGTGCGTTCGCGGCCGGAAGAATGATGATCCGCCCGCGAATATCCTTCGGCTCGAGGAGGCGGATCAGCTTCATCAGCAAGACTTGCCCCTCATATTCGTTGCCGTGGTTGCCCGCCATCAGCAACACGCTCGGCCCGACTCCGTTGCGGATCGTGACAATCGGGATCGGCTCGTAGTTGTAACTCGCGTCATCTCCCGATCGATCGTGAACAGCGAGAGGCAGGCGAAAATATCCCACCTGCTTGCCGACAGCGTCGATATCAATTTCAGTCCAGATCTTAGTCCGCGACATTGAGAGCTCCCTCATGGATGTAGTCGCAAGTGGAGATCACGAACCGGCGGATTTGGCCTGTGCTGCGATTGCCTCCTTGCGGCTGCGGATTTCGCCGACGATGTCATTGTAGAAGGCGACAACCGGCGGATCGAAATCCTGGGTCGGTTGCGGTTCGGTCAAGAAATGGCCGTATCGGTCTATACCCCGCACCAGAGTCGCGCTGTCCTTGAAGCCGCTCGTCTGGCGGACGTGCGCGGCAACATAGCGAATGGTGATCCCAAGGCGACGCGTATCGGAGTGGTTGGGCTCCGATCCATGGATCAACATTGTATGATGTAGCGAAATCTCGCCCGGCTGCAGTTCGAGATCGACGGCTCTAGCCTCGTCGACCTGGACTTCAACATCCTGACCTCGGCTGAGAAGGTTGTGCTGGTTGACCGTATCTTTATGCGGCAACTGCCCCGTGGTATGCGTGCCTGGAATAACACGCATGCAGCCATTTTCATGTCGGCTTGGCGTCAAAGCCACCCAGGCGGTCACGACACTGGGCTCCGAGAGGCCCCAGTAGGTGGCGTCCTGATGCCAGGAAACGAAACCCGGATCACGTGGTTTCTTGTCGAAATGGCCGGTTGCCCAGGCAAGAATGTCTGGACCGAGCACATCCTCGACGGCGTCAAGGATCTTCGGATGGCGGATCAATTCGTTGAACCATGTCATCATCAGGTGCGGCTTGATCTTGGAGCGGCTCCACAGATCCGGCTCACTCGCTTCCAACGCGTCCATCCTGTTGCGGAAATTCTCCGCTTCTTCGGGCGTCAGGGCGCGGATGGGGCAGACATAACCATCGTTGTTGTATTGTTCGACTTGCTTATTGCTCAAGAGTTTCGGCATCGTTTCACCCTATATCCTGATAGACCTGCGCGATCGCATCGAGCCCGCGCTCGAATTCCGCGCGCGTGGGTGGCGTGCCTGTGCCGAAACGGATGATGTTCGGAGCCTGACCTTGTCCGAAATAGTAGCCCTCTGCCGTGCTGATCGAGATGCCGCGATCGCGCAATCTGTTGGCGAATTCATTCTTGGGATGTTGCGCCGGCAGGGTCATCCAAACCTGCAGCCCCTCTGGAAGCGCACGATAGTCAGCGCGGGAGAGCCGATTGGCGACCATCTGCTGGCGGATACGTGTCTCGGACCGTACGGCGTCGATAATCCGGTCCACGCCGCCATCTCCGATAAGCTGGCTAAGCGTGGCGGCGTTGATGGGAGCGCACATCCAGTACGTGGAACGGTCTCCCGGCCAAAAGCGGGCCTTAGCGGCTTCTGGGGAAGGCGCAACGACATAGGCAACCTTGAATGCGGCGGCCAGGCTTTTTGCGGTGCCAAGCACGTACCAGGAAAGCTCAGGCGCATAGGCCGAAAGCGGTGGCGGCAGATTGGCCGGCAACAGGCTATAGATGTCGTCCTCGAAGATTGCGACGCTAAAACGGCGAGAAATTTCAGCGATCTTTTCACGCCGCTCGACGGACATGGTGCCGGTCGTCGGATTGTGCATTGTCGGCTGGGCATAGAGAGCAGCCGGGCGAGACGCGCGGCAGACAGCTTCATAGGCGTCCGGCAGAATGCCTTCGTCATCCATTGCCACGCTGCAGATTTTGAGATTCAGCAAATCGGCTATCTGGCGAATAGTAGGATAAGTATATTCCTCAACCGCCAATGTGCCGCCGACCCCAACGATATTGGCGATCAGCATATTGAGCGCGCTCTGGGTACCATTGGTGACGATGATCCGGTCTGCATCCGGCACCGCCGGCAGGCGGCGAGCCGTGAAGACCGCCCCGGCGGACCGATCGCGTTCAACGCCGCGAAACTGGTGGGCTCCAATGAGGCTCATCGGTGAGTTAACCGCAAGCACGGCCTCGATGGCGGCTCGATATTCACTGTCGAACACGTGCGCCACCTGAGGTGGCAAGTTGCCACTCATATTCAGCAGGCCAAGTGGAGGAATATAGTGCTGTTCCAACCTGGCGATTGGCAATTCAACTGACTGAAAGTTCATTTTGTTTTCCTCAAACGAAGAGAGTGAGGAGCCCGCAGGCGGGCTCCCGACCTTAGCGGTCTTACTAGCCCAGTAGCTTACGAGCTTGCGTCGCCATTCGATCCAGAGCCGCCTCTGGCTTGGTCCGATGCGTCACGACATCGTGCATTTCGTCTGCCATCATTTGCACGATTTTGACCGTGTTATCGCTGGGAAAGGCGAACTGGTCACCCGTGATCGCCAGCCGCTCGACGACCGAACGGTGGAACGGGTTGATCTTGAAATACTGGTCGAGGAAGCTCGGATCATTGAGCGCATGCAGGTTGATCGGCATGTAACCGGAATTCTTAGCCAGGATCATCTGCCCCTTAGGGCTTGCAGCATACTTCATGAACTCCCACACGACCTTCTGCCTGGCTGGGTCTTTGGTAAACATGAAGAAGCCGTGCCCGGCGCCGACAAGACGACCTTTCGGGTTTGGCAATGGAAATTGCGCCACGGCGAGATCAAAATGACCAGCCGCAGCCTTGGCAACCGATGTCGTTCCGCTTGCGGTGCGGACATGTATGGCCGTCACACCGGCATTGAAGGCCTGGCGCGCCTGGTCGACCGTCATGTCGGTCGTGCTGATATCGCCGAAACGAGAGAGTGTTTGAAGCGATTCCAATCCTTCCGCACTATCGAAAGCGACGGCATTCTGAGCATCGTTCATCATTCGCCCGCCATAAGAGGCAAGCAAATTCTGAAATATCCATGCGTTGGTGGAGGTATACTCGATGTACCCGCCATTAATATTCCCACCCAACGCCGCGGCTTTAAGGCCGATCTCGTGAATTTCGTCCCAGCTGCTAGGCGGCTGCGGCTTGGAATAGCCGGCCTTGCGGAGCAGATCCATATTGCAATAAACGATCGGGATCGTTGTTCCGTAGGGCAGGCAGAATACATTATCGCCGTGCGTCGTCGCCTCGATCATCGGTCGCGAAAGACCCATGGCCAGAAGATTCCCGATTTCGTTTTCGAAAAACGGATTGAGCGGTTGAGCAATCTTGCGGTTGGCAAGAATTCCAGCGTAAGTCAGCGACTGCCAGGTCGCGTCCGGAAGAGATCCGACAACGGATGCACGTAGCGTATTGTTGAGCAGCGGATCCCAATTGTCGCCATCAGCGGCGAATTTCACAGCTATCCCGGGATTGTCAGCGGCAAAATTGCCGCTGAGCTCGGCGAGCAGGGCCAGGTAGAGTGGCGCTCCGTGGCTGATCGTTATGGTCAGTCTCTCTTCGGCTTTGAGAATACCAGGCGTTGCCAAGGCGGCCGCCGAGGCAACTCCAGTCGCCATCAATTGTCTGCGGGTCAAATGCATGGTTGATCTCCATTAAGGTGAATTCACGCTTCTGCAGGTCGCTTCGTCGAGGAAGTGGTTCCGGATCTCGTTTCGGCCCATCCGCCATCGAGGTAGACCGTGCCGCCGACATTGGTGCGCCGCAGCTGCTGAGAATAGCCGTTCAGGCCAGTCTCGAAGACTTGCGGAGCGCCGACGACGGAGATATCGACGGACCTGACGCCGCCGGCGAGCACTTCGGTGAGGGTTCTGCCGGTCATGCTGTCGGGAATGGCCATGCCGGTAAGCGATAGGATGGTCGGGGCGATGTCACAGATGCCAGAGGGCACGGCGGAGACATGGCCCTTGCCCAGGAACGCCGAGCCCGCGACGATACCGACGGAGGCAAGCTCCTTTGGGTGCAGGCCGCCGTGGACGCCAAGACCCGGCCGCCTGTCATTGTCGTAGAATGTACCGCCGATCAGCCCGAATTCGTCCACGCTATCGTCGGCGCGAAAGGCGAAGTAGACGTCCGGCGCTCGTGCATGATCGGCAAAGACCAGATGGCTGGCGAAGCTGCCCGGCGCCAGGCCTTCAACTTCGTTCTTTGCGGCCGTAAAGATCGGGCCGGCCCAAGGCTGCTCGATCAGCGTCTCGACCAACCGGGTGATCTGGTTCGGCGAACGGTCAGCGAGATAGAGCGCACCGACCTGCCCCGGCACGACGACGACATCCACGCCCGCCCCCGGTGCCGCGGCCGGGGCGAAGCCGGAAGCTTTCAAACTGCCGGCGACCGAAACCCGCGTATGAGCGGTGATGTGACCGTGATCGGACAGCGCAATGATCTGGACGCCGGCGGCCATTCCCTCGGCTTCCCACCAGTCGAGCAGCCGGCCGAACTCGGCATCGCAATGGGCAATTGCCTGGCGAGTTTTAACTCCGCCCGTGCCGTTGAAATGCGAGGCTGTATCCGGCTCCCCATAAGAAAGGACGGTTACATCCGGCGCGTGCTTCGGCCACAGATAATCGAGGAATATCGAAGTGATCAGCGTCTGGGCCTCGATATCTGGCTCGCCTTGCGGCGGCACCGGTGGCAGGGAGCCGAAACGCTGCTCAACCTCCGCCAACACATCACCTGGCGTGCAGGCTTCTGGAAAATGCCCCGACAGGCGGATATGGCCGAACTCCTCAGCCTTGTGATGGAAAAAGCGGGTGGTTCCCGGCGTGTTGGTAGCCAGGACCGCCATGCTCCTGCCGACCCGTCCCAAGATCTCGCCGAGCGTCGCGGCGCTCATCAGCGCACCGCCGCTCTCACGGTTGATGCGATCAAGCAGGACGGCATCGGCGGTATCGACATAGCGCTGCGGCGCCGTGGCCCTGTCGACATATTTGTTTCCGACCATGCCATGGCGGCTGGAGGTAGCACCGGTGACCAAGCTCGGGAAGGCCACCCGGGTTTCGCTCGGATAAACGGTACGCTGTGCCGCAAGGGTTGCGCCAAGCCGCTGCAATCGGGCAATATTGGGCGTCTGAACCGAGTCAATCAGGTCAGGCCGTAGACCATCGAAGCTAACAATTAGAAATTTAGGATCGGTCATATGGGTCATTTCGCGTACGTTAGTGTTCTAGAACACTAGAAAGCACGAACATATGAACCTTATATGACAGCGAAGGCATTCTGGAGTTTGGAATCAATGGAACGAGACGGCATCAATCTGTGGCGGCAGATCGGCGAGACGCTTGCAGAGGAGATTGAAACGGGTATTCTCGCAGCGGGTGACCGGCTGCCCCCCAGTACCGACCTCGCTGGTCGTTTTGGGGTCAATCAGCACACGGTTTTGCGTGCAATATCACATCTGCAAAGCGAGGGGCTGGTTCGCATCGAACGTGGTCGGGGCACCTATGTTTCCGATATTATTCCGTACCGCCTCGGGCGTCGCACACGGTTCGAGGAGAATTTGAGAGATTTGGACCGGGCGCCGAAACGCGGGCTGCTTTCTGTTGCCGAAATCAAAGCGCCGCCAACTGTTGCAACCAACCTTGGACTTCAGCCGGGAGAGAGCGTGGCACACATTATCGTTCTCGCCATCGCGAACGATGTACCCATTAGTGTCAACAACAATTTCTTTGCCGTCTCGCGGCTTCCGGGGATTGCAGGCGCCTACAAAGCTGAGGCAGCTCGTCCCAATTCGGATCTCGCAACGCAATCGATCCTGGCCGGTTTTGGCATTACCGATTTCGAGCGTCGCAAGATCCGTATTCGCGGCCGGGAAGCAACCCTGGACGAAATGCGTCATTTACGCATGCCACCGGAGGAACGTGTCTTCGAGGTCGAGGTCCTCAATGTCGATGCTACTGGGAAGCCGATTGTGTTCGGTCAGACGAGTTTTTGCTTGAGCCGCGTGGAGTTCGTATGGGATTTTGGGGCGGGCGATCTTTCCTAGCTTTGCACTTGGGCAGGTATTCGATTTTATGGCTTCCCCCGAAGCGGGCGCCTCGGCGGCTTGCTCATGTGGGCCGGATTTCAAGAAGATTGCTGTCGGAATAGCAGCTTCATTTGCTAAGCTCATATGAGGGATCCTCCGGAGAACAGGAAACAAATTCGCCACAGGCGGTACAGATTTCATGCCCGATGCGCAGCTGCCCCAATTTTCAGGACCGTGCGCGGCTTTAATCCGCCGAGAGTGACAGTTCCTGACGCAGCCGCGAGCCTGGATAAAACCGACAAATATGGATGCGGACTCGAGAAGGTTCACAGCGCCTCTCATTGGCGATGTCACACCCTCTCAAGCCGTGTGGCCGGAGCCGACGCTTTTCCTGGGGACTTCTTGGCGAAATGTGTGGGCAAGGCCGAGGCCAGGCCTTTGGGAAAGAACAGGAGAACGATGACCATGGCGGCCGCAACCACCATGAAACGGCCCTCGGCGAAGTTGTTGATGTTTGCGAGGCCTTCCGAAAGGAAGGTCAGCAAGAAAGCCGCAACTATGGGGCCATAGATGCTGGAGATGCCTCCGACCAGCACCATGCTCAAAATCAGCGATGAGGTCGAGAAGTCGAAGATTTCGGGCGAGGCCACGCGCAGGTAGACTGCGTACAATCCCCCGGCCACCCCAGGGAAGAAAGCGCTGGCGACCAAGGCTTTCAGTCTCTGCCAGGCGATTGGGATTCCACGCGATACGGCGTAATCCTCGCTATCGCGCAGGGCCTTGATCGAAAGCCCGAAATTGGAGCGAACCAGCCAACGCAAACAGATGGTCGTGATCACCAGAAGGCCAAGGGCAACGTAGTAGTAGCCAAACTTGTAGTCGCGCAGGAAGTTATAGCCGGGAAGCCAGAGCGTCGGAACTCTGACCATGCCTTGGGTTCCCCCGGTGACTTGCGACTGGCTGATCACCAGCTGGAGCACGAGCTGGCTGAAGGCGAAGGTGACCAGAACCACATAGACGCCCTGGAGCCGGACGACCGGAACAGCAACTATGACCGCGGCGGCGGACGCGGCGACTCCTCCGAACAGCATGGCCAGCCACGGATCGAGGCCAAGAAGCTTTGCCGTCAGCCCGGTTGCATAGACGCCGATGCCGAAGAATGACACGTGGGCGAAGTTGAAGATGCCTCCATACCCCAAAGTGACATCCCAGCTCGCCGCGACGACACCATAGATGAACGCGATGATGAACAGATGCCGAATGTAGGTGTCGTGGACGACCATGGGCACGAGAAGCGCGGCGATCACCAGGGCAACCAGAAACCATGCCCTGCCGTTTTGAAGGTTCGGCATCAGCGAACTACCTTTCCAAGAAGGCCTTGCGGCCGCACCAGAAGGACGATGATCAACATCAGGAAGATCATGGAGGGCGTCCAGTAGATGCCGATGAAGAAGGTGAGCGCTGCCTCGACCAGCCCCATCAGATAAGCCGCGGCGATCGTTCCCGCCAATGAGCCGAGCCCGCCAAAGATGACGATGATCAAAGCCTTCACCAAAGGATCGGATCCGAACTCTGGTGTCAGCAAGCGAACCGAGCCAAGCAGCACACCTGTCAATCCGGCAAGCACGGCTGACAGCGCGAAGGTGACGATGAAGAGCTGCGAGACATTGATCCCGATGAGCCGAGCAGCGTCAGGATTTTGTCCGACCGCCCTTATGCCGCGCCCAATGCGCGTGCGGCTAAGAAACAGCCATAGCGCACCCAGCAACAGCGGCGCCACGACGATAACCAGCGTTTCCTGAGCCGAGATCGTGGTGTTCAGGATGCGCACATTGCCTGCCACGAGCGGTTGAAGCTGCTTGAGCCTTGCCCCCCAAAGGAGTTGAATCCCTTTTTGCAGGAAGATCATCGCTGCAAGCGTGGTCATCACGGTGATAAGCAGGATGTCGCGGTTGCTGTAGAAGGGACGAACGATGACGCGCTCGATCAGGATACCGACGCCGATCAGAGCAGCGACGGTGACGGCAATACCGGCAGCCAGGCCCAGATTCAGCCCGGCTGAGTCCGACACCGTCCATGCTACATAGGCCCCCAGCGTCATCAGCACGCCATGCGCAAAATTGAAGATGCCGAGTGTTGTCCAGACGAGTGACAGTCCACTCGCCATCAATGCGTAACCCGAACCCAGCACGATCCCACTTACAAGGATGGCGCTCAGCGTGTCGGCGGTCATGATACGCCCTCCGAACCGAAATACATGTCCATGATTTCCTGATGGTCGACTTCCGCACCCCGACTGACCTCGCGGCTGATCTCACCGTGGTCGACGAGATACATGCGATCCACGAGCGACAGGATGAAAGCGATGTCCTGCTCGACCAGCAGAAGCGGTATGCCGCGCCCGGATATTTCCGCAATGGCTTCAGCGAGCTCGTCCTTGAGCTTGGGCGACAACCCCAGCGTTGGTTCGTCGAGCATCAACATGCGCGGTGCGCACATCAGCCCAACACCGATCGCGAGCATCTGGCGCTCGCCGCCAGAAAGGGTCTTGCACTGCTGCTGCCGGCGTTCGGCAAGCCTGGGGAAGAGGTGGAGGACGTAGTCGAGGTTGGTCTTCTGCTCATGTCTGGCGCGCTCGGTGAAGGCGGCAAGCTCAAGCGTTTCCATGATCAGCATATCGGGGAAAAGCCAGTTTGCCTGCGGTACGTGGATGAGGCCGCGCTCCACGATCCTGTGGGGTGCCAGACCTTCAATCGCCTCACCCATGAAACGCACGCTGCCTGAGCGTGGACGGATCACGCGTGAGGCAGCGTTGAGCAGCGTGGTCTTGCCGTGGCCGTTCGGCCCGAACAGCCCGACGCGTTCCTTCGCTCCGACGTGAAGACTCATGCCGACAAGCACATCAGACGCATCATAGCCGGCATGCAGATCGACGATGTCCAGGGCGTTTGCAGCGTCGTTCATAGCCGCGCCTCCCGTTTTCCAAGATAGGCTTCGACGACTTGCGGATTGCGCACCACCTCCTGCGGCTTGCCGGAAGCGATGATGGCGCCGTGGTTGAGGATCATCAGGTGATCGGAAACCTTGAGAAGTAGAGGCAAGACGTGTTCGATGAGAACGACGGTGATGCCCCGCTCATGCACTGTGCGGATGAGAGCGGAAAGGTCGGTTACCTCAGGCTTGGTCAAGCCGGCGGCCGGTTCATCCAAGAGCAGGACCTTGGGTCGGCCGGCAATTGCCGAAGCAATCATCAGCTGCTTGCGCTCGAACACCGACAGGTCGCAGGCCGCTCTCTCGCGCCGGTCTGGCGCCAGCGACACATCGTCAAGCGCTTGCTCGGTGGCATCTGACGCCTCCTTCGACGTCATCTGCGCGCAATAGACGGCGCTGGCGTAGACATTGTCGCGCGCGCTGAGCGTGGCGAACTCGGCGTCCTTCTGGAACGTGCGAACCACGCCGGCACGGCTGATTTGATGTGGCTTTAGGCGGTGGATGGGTTTTCCTTCCAGGAGGACCTCGCCCGCGCTCGGCGAAAAGGGAATGCCGGTGATGATGTTGAAGAGTGTGCTCTTGCCGCTGCCGTTGGGGCCGGCGATCCCAAAGATCTCACCCTTCCCAACGTCGAACGATACGTTATCGACGGCAACCAGCGCACCGAAGCGTCGGGTCACCTCGCGGACCTCGAGCAGCGGCGGGTATTCAGTTCGTTCAGCCATAATGCTGTCTCTGCACATCGAGAGAAAAAGGGTGGCCACACGCCGTCAAACGCATGGCCACCAGGCTTGGGAGTGCTACTGCTTCATCCAAGGGGGCGTGCGGAATTCACCGTCCGCATACTGACCCGGGTAGAACAAGACCCGTTGTCCGTCCCAGATCTGGAAGAATTGAATAGGCAGCGCCTCGTCGCCCTGAACGGCAAGATGCGTCTTTGGATCGAAGGACAGCACGCCGCTGACGATCTTCTTGTTGGTCTCGCCGAGCGCCTTGCCGATTTCGAGCCTCTTGGTGGGATCGCCGACCTTCTTCAGTGCATCCGCATAGGCATAGACTTCCTCGTACAGCAGCGGTCCGTAGGTGCCTGGCTCGTTGCCATACTTGCCCTTGTATTTGGCAATGACCTCGGCGGCGCGAGGATTTTTGGGCGTAATCAGCGAACCGCCAAGCAGATCATAGACAATTCCGGTCGCCTTCTTTCCCGACAGGTTGAGAAACTCCGGCACCGAGGGCGCATATTGAATGAAGACCAGGCTGTCGGTCGGCTGCTCGAGGAACTGGGTCAGGAACTTCGCCGCATTGCCAGGTTGGTAATCGGTGTTGATGATGAGCGCCGGATTTTCCTGGCGGACCTTGGCCAGGAAGGTTCGCCAATCGGAGATTTCGCCGAACGGCAGAAGGTCGGCTGACGTGACGGTCCAGCCCGCATCCTGGAAGCTCTTCTGCAAACCCTCCATGATGCTCTTCGAATAGGGATTGTCGGAGGAAATGAGCGCCACCTTCGTATTCGACAGCTTCAGTTTCCCACTGGTCTGAAGGCCCTTCAGAACGGGCACCATGGCCGTGTGTTGTAGGCATCATAGGAAGGGGTGAGCGACCAGACAGTCGGGAACTTGTCCGGCTCGGGCGCTATGATGTCGCGCGTCTGGGAGGAACTCGCCGCAATCAGGTACGGCATCTCCTGCTCCGCCATGGTCTGGATTTCGAAGTTGCTGCCGCTGGCGTAACCGGTGATGACGGCATTCAGATCAGGATCGCCAACCAGCCGCTCGACGGCACTCGTCACGGCGTCGGCTGACTGGTTCTGCGTGTCGCCAACCACGACCTCAAACTTGTAGCCGGCCACCCCACCTGCTGCGTTGATCTCCTCGACGGCTAGCTTGGCACCGTTGACCATTTCGTTGCCGTCGGCCGCGGTCCCTCCTGTCAAAGGTGCCAGGACGCCTATCTTGGCGACCTTGTCTTCGGCACGCGCGGGTAGCGCCATCATCAGGGCTGCGAAGGCAGCGGTGGTCCAGAATTTTACGTATCCCATGTTCGTGTTCCCTTTTTTGTTTGAGTTATTGCTTCACACCACACCAATCGATGATCGAGGCCGCGAGCGTTTTGGTCGTCTCTTCCAGCGAGGCGATATCCACGTACTCATCGACGCCGTGAAAGCCGTCGCCCGTGGCCCCGCAGATCACCGAGTCCACACCTGCGCCAGCGTAATGGGCGCCGTCGACGACCGCGATCATTCCCGAAACTTTGGGTTTGCCTCCCAACTGGGCGCGACGATGCATCAGTGACTGCACGATCGGGTGATCGGGCGAGGTGTCCATGGGGGGGAAATGCAGCCCGCCAAGTTCCCACGCGACCTTGATCGGGTTCTCTCGAAGCCACAGGTCCTGCTGGCAGAAATGGTGCACGAATTCCTCGAACTCGGAGCGAATAAATTCCTTCGTCTGGTTGGGCAGGAACTTGTAGTCGAGATCGATCACCGCGACGTCCGGGATGATTGCCGGGTTGGTCATGATCAGCGGCAGCCCGTCTGGTCCAAGACCTGCGCCAGCGCGCATCGCACCGACGTTGATCGTGTTCATGCCGGGCGGGAGCAGCGGATGCTGGCGGTTGCGGCAGCGCGAGCTTTCGAAGTTCTTCAGAGCGTCGAGGAAGCGCGCCGCGATGTCGATGGCGTTTACGGCTGGCCGGAGCCGGTCAGGTCCATCGCGCTGCGGCCAGAGTTCATTGTAGCGCCAGGCCGAGTGACCTTGCCGGCCAGTGACGGTGATGCGGATCCATTCCAGTCCGCCCTCACAGACCAGGATCTCTCCCCAACTCGGTTCGGTGATGATGGCGGCCTTGGCAAGATGCCCGCGCTTGACGGCATCAATCGCGCCGAAGCCGCCAGCCTCCTCATCAACGACGGAATGGATCGCGAGCCGTCCGCCGAGCTCGATGCCGGCTTTGCGGATGCCGCGAACCGCAGCAATTGCCGCGGCCACACCGCTCTTCATGTCGACAGCGCCGCGGCCATAGAGCCTGCCGTTCTTGATCTCGCCGCCAAAGGGATCGACGCTCCAGGCACTCCTCTCGCCGACGGGCACAACATCGATATGCCCGCACAACAGCAAGCTGCGTTCTTCCGAGCCAGATAATTGACCGATGACGTTTGGTCGATCGGGAAAGACATTCCATCGATCAATCGACATTCCGATCGACGTCAGCTCGGATTGAACGAGGTCCTGGACCGCACTCTCCTTGTTCTGGTCCGGGTCGACCACGAACTTCGGATTGACCGACGGGATGCGCACAAGCTGCTGGGTGAGTTCAGTAACATACCCATGCTCCTCATCAATTGCCTTCCAGGCAGCTTTCACTGCGGCTTCTGAACTGGCCACATCGCTTGAGGACTTCATGACGGTGTTCCCTTCTTGATTTGAGTACCGACTATCTGACCCCACACCAGTCGATGATTGAAGCCGCCAGGGTCTTGGTCGTCTCTTCCAGCGAGGCGATGTCGACGTATTCATCGAGACCGTGGAAGCCATCGCCCGAGGCTCCGCAGATGACCGCATCGACGCCTGCGCCGGCGTAGTGCGCGCAGTCGGCAACAAAAACGACCCCGGAGATCTTGGGTTTTCCGCCGAGCTGTGTGCGACGCTTCATCAGCGACTGCACGATCGGGTGATCGGGCGAGGTGTCCATGGGCGGGAAATGCAGCCCCCCTAGTTCCCACGCGACCTTGATCGGGTTTTCCCGCAGCCACAGGTCCTGCTGGCAGAAATGGTGCACGAATTCCTCGAACTCGCGGCGGATGAATTCCTTGGTCTGGTTGGGCAGGAACTTGTAGTCGAGGTCGATCACCGCGACGTCGGGGATAATCGCCGGGTTGGTCATGATCAACGGCAGCCCGTCTGGTCCAAGACCTGCGCCGGCGCGCATCGCGCCGACATTGATTGTATTCATTCCAGGCGGCAGCAGCGGATGCTGGCGATTGCGGCAGCGCGAGCTCTCGAAGTTCTTCAGAGCGTCCAGGAACCGCGCTGCAATGTCGATAGCGTTTACGGCTGGCCTCAGCCGGCCGGGTCCGTCGCGCTGTGGCCAGAGCTCATTGTAGCGCCAGGCCGAGTGACCTTGCCGGCCAGTGATGGTGATGCGGATCCATTCCAGACCGCCCTCACAGACCTGGATCTCGCCCCAGCTCGGCTCGGTGATGATGGCGGCCTTGGCAAGATGGCCGCGCCTGACTGCGTCTATCGCGCCGAAGCCGCCTGCCTCCTCGTCCACGACGGAATGAATGGCGACACGCCCGTCAAGCTCTATTCCGGCTTTGCGGATGCCGCGAACCGCAGCGATTGCCGCGGCCACGCCGCTCTTCATATCGACAGCCCCGCGCCCATAAAGCCTGCCGTTCTTGATCTCGCCGCCAAACGGGTCGACAGTCCAGGTTTCGCGCTGACCAATCGGCACGGTATCGATGTGACCACATAACAGCAGGCTGCGATCTTCCGAGCCCGTGGTCTGCCCAATCACATTCGGCCGATCTGGGAAGACGTCCCAACGGTCGATCGACATGCCGATAGACGACAGTTCCGGTTCAACCAGCTTCTGAAGCGTTGCTTCCTTGTTCTGATCCGGGTCGACTACGAATTTGGGATTGACCGTTGGCACACGCACAAGCCTCTGAGTGAGGTCGGTTGCGTAGTCCCGCTCCTCATCGATCGCTGTCCACGCAGCGTCGATTGCCGCTTCTGAGTTGGCCATGTTGCTTCTTCCTCCCTTCCTAGTTCGTTCATTTATCCAGCCGTGTGATGGTGATTTCATCGATGAGGGTTGCCGTATCGACCTGCCGGCAATAGCCCTTGATCGTCTTGAGACTGTTGTCGTGGCGTTCCTGGCTGTAGGTCGCGCAGGCATCCGGCACGAGCGTGACCAGGTAGCCGAGATCGCACGCATCGCGGACGGCGGATTCCACGCACTGGTCTGTGACCAGGCCCGCCAGCACCAGCTGTCTGACTCCGAGGTTGCGCAGCAGGTAATCGACATGCGTCGAGAGAAAGACGCTCGAAGACGATTTCGGCAGCACGATCTCGTCCTCACCTGGGGCAATCTCATCGACCACCTTTCCGTCCCATGAGCCCTTCGGCACATGGAAGCCTGTGATCTTGTAGTCGAGGCTGCGGTCGCGACCGTCGAGCGTGAGGCTCTCGATGGTGGTGTAGAGCACCTCAATTCCGGCGTCGCGAAAGGCCGCTTGCAGACGTCTCATGTTCGGGATTGCGAGGGCTTCCAGCCGATCGAAATAGTAGCCGTACTTGCCGGCTATGTCGGCGTCAGAAACATCCTTGAATTCGCCCCCGTCTCGACGAACGCAAAAATTTTGCACATCGATAAACAGGAGCGCCGATTCCTTGGCGTTGAGCGGTAGCTCGCGTGTCGCGGGAAAGTTTGCCATCTAGATTTCCTTCGCTGGGGTATTTGCCGCGACCAGCGCCTCGCCGATCAGGCTAGCCCACGCGCTCTGGCCATCGGTTTCGCCAATCAAGTCATTACGGATTTCGAGCAGGAGGTGCGGGAGACCGCGAGCTTCGCCATGCACCGGTATGGTGTAGTCCGACTTATCGTCGACCATATACGGCTGGTTGTGAGCAGAGGTTACCGTCGGGTTGCGGGCCTGAAAGCACGAAAGGAACCGTTCCGCGAAGCTGCGATCACGGTTCGACAGCACGCCGATCTTCCATGGTCGTTCGGGCCCATTCATCAGCCGTGGCGTGAAGCTATGCACCGCCACCAACGTCGTGGGCGCACGAGCGTCCCCGCGGCGATCCAGGAATTCGGCAAGTTCGTGATGAAACGGCTGGTGTATCTCGAGGTATCGTTGCCGGCGCTCACGTTCGGCAAGCTGCAGGTTGGCGGGCACGACCGTTTGATCGCTGACCTCGGCAATGCAGTCCGGCGCATCAAAAGGACGGTTGCAGTCAATGACGAGCCGGCTGTAGCGCTGGAGGAAGAGAGGCGCATCGAGTATCCGGGCAAGGTGGCGCGCCACGCCTTCGGCGCCAATATCATATGCGATATGCCTGTGCATTTCGGCGGCAGGAAGCCCGAGCCCATCGAGGCGCTTCGGGACAGCGGTTCCGGCATGCTCGCAAACGAGTACGATGCTTGAACGGCCGTCAGCATTCACCGTCTCGACTGGCGTCGGGTCCGTGGGCGACAGCACATTCGTCAGAGTTTCCAACACGTCACCTACGCTGCAAAGACGGCAGCCGCCATCGGGGCTGATGTCGCCGAGTGAACGAAAATAATTTATCAGAGTCAACATGAATTTTGTGTTTGACGAATTTTTTTCATCACGGTATTTGCGTTATGGTGCTAGCCGGTTCGATCAACCAGGTTGCGAAAAACATGACAGTACGTGAGACGATAAGGCGCCAAAGCGCGCAGTTGACAGCGAGCGAGCGCAAGATCGGCAATGCGGTTCTGGCGGATTATCCGTTCGGAGCGCTGCAAACCATTCAGGAACTGGCCGAGCGGACCGGAGTCAGCGCTCCCTCAATCACGCGCTTCGTAAGCAAACTGGGCTTTGGCGGCTATCAGGAGTTCCAACGTCAGCTCATAGCGGAGCTGCGAGAAAGCGGCAGTTCCCCCTTGGAACTCAAGGCCACCGAGAAGCTCGGCAATGGCAATGCGTTTCTGGCCGACTACGCGCTGCGCGCTTCTCAGCGCATTCAAGAGATGAGCGAGAGCGTGCCGCAGGAGCAATTTGACCGCATATCGGCGCTAATCGCCGATCCGGCCCGAGCTGTTTTCGTGATTGGTGGCCGCGTAAGCGACAGCATTGCAACTTTCCTGTCTGTTCATCTCAAGCAGATTCGGCCGAAAGTTCATCACCTACCGCCCAATCCGGAGCATTGGCCCGACCTTCTCTTGTCCATCCGCAAACAGGATGTGCTGATCATGTTCGATTTCCGACGTTATCAGGGCGACTTGGCGTTGCTCGCCGAGATCGTCGCCAGGGATCGCCAGCCTTCGATCGTGCTGATCACCGACAAGTGGATGTCGCCGATCGCCCGCCATAGCGACCATGTCATCGCTTTGCCCATCGAGATCGAGACCGCCTGGGACACGGTGATCTGCGCGATCGCCTTCGTTGAAGCACTGATCGTCAAAGTTTCGGAAGCCGATTGGCCGGCGACGCGCAAGCGTCTCGAGGCCTGGGATAAACTTCGCCTGGCGCGGCCGGGCCAGAACCTGGAGGAAAATGATGATCGCTGAGGAGATGATCGTCGCCTGCTGCACCGACCTCGCCGGAAAGGTTCGAGGGAAGGCATTCCCGGCAGCGCAATTCGACAAAAGGACGAAACGCGGGATCGGCTGGACACCGACCAACGTCCAAATCACGTGCTTCGACACTATCGCCGAGAGCCCGTTCGGCGCGCTCGGCGACCTGGTGCTCATCCCTGATGAAAAGGCGAAGGTTCGGGTCGATTTCGGTGAGGACGCGCCGGTGGAGCATTTCGCGCTCGGCGACATCCACTATACCGACGGCCGGCCCTGGGAGTTCTGCACCCGATCGATCCTAAAGGGTGCCCTCGAGCGCCTCGACAGAGTTTCGGGCCTGACGTTGTTCGGCGCTTTCGAGCACGAGTTCCAGTTTCGTAACCACGCCACCCCGATTGGCGACGCCTATAGCCTCAACGGTTTCCGCGCTGAACGTCGCCTGGCGGAAATGCTGGTTGCTTCCATGCGCGAGGCAGGCTTGGAGCCGGATACGTTCATGAAGGAGTTTGGCAGCGGCCAGTATGAAGTCACTATGGGCCCCTCGCGCGGCGTTGCCATCGCCGATCACTCGACCATTCTTCGCGAGTTGGTTCGTTCAGTCGCGGGCGTTTCAGGGAAGGAGGTCACTTTTACCCCGATCCGTGACCCCGCCGGCGTGGGAAACGGCGTGCATGTCCATCTCAGCTTCCTTCGTGACGACAAACCGGCAACATGGGATCCGAAAGGCGAGAACGAGCTATCGAAAACCGCTGGGCACTTCGTCGCCGGCATCCTGAAATATCTCGATGCGATCGTCGCGCTAACGGCGCCGAGTGTGGTCTCCTATCTGCGGCTGACGCCACATCGCTGGAGCGCTGCCTTCAACAATTTGGGCTTCCGCGACCGCGAAGCTTCCGTGCGCATCTGCCCCGTGTCTGACATGAGCGACATTGCCAAGGCCGCTCAATTCAACTTCGAATTCCGTGCGGCCGACGCAGCCGCCAGCCCGCATCTGCAGCTGGCAGCCATAGTTCACGCCGGCATCCAAGGCATTGAAGAAGAACTGCCTACGCCCGATGCGACCACCGAAGATCTTTCGCTCCTCGATGCCTCTGCACTGGAAGGCCGAGGGTATGTGAGGTTGCCAACGACCCTGGCCGATGCTCTTGAACGCTTTCGGGCCAATCCAACGGTGGCCGGTTGGTTTCCGGCAGGATTTGCCGAGGTCTATTTCAAGCACAAGAAGGGCGAGCTGGCCTTCCTGGAAGGCAAGGAAAAGGACGAGATTTGCAATCTATATGAGCAGGTTTACTAGACTTCCCCTAGCTCGTACGGGAACAACATGCGTCATTGAAGCTTGATCAGATCGACCTCAAGATACTTAGCGCCATACAGCGTAACGGCCGTATCACGAAATTGGCTTTGGCGGAAAAGGTGGGGCTCTCGTCGAGCCCGCCTGGATACGGCTACGCAAGCTGGAGCAAGCAGGCATAGTCGACGGCTACCACGCGCGCATCTTTCTTCGCAGTGTCATGCCCTTCTCGACCGTGATGATGGAGGTCACGCTGGCCAACCATCGCCAGGCAAACTTCGACAACTTCGAGCGTGCGATACGCAACATCCCCGAAATCGTCACCTGCTGGGCGATTGAGGGCGGCATCGATTATTTGCTGAAGGTGGTCGCACGGGATATCGATGCCTACCAAAGGCTCGTCGATGAACTTCGGGATCTTTCCCCTGGCGCAAAAACCGCGCCATTGGGAGCATGATTGGGAAAAGCCCTTCCTCGAAGCATCCAGGCGCGGCATCTTCAGAAATACCTTTGCCGACATCGAGCCTATCGTCGGCGAACTGAGCGCTCTCGGCACCCGGTTTCGAGTTCGAGTGCTACGATATCGGTCACCTATATACCCTCGCCTATTTTCTTGAGTCCGGGCTCGTCAAGCCACCGCTGTTCATCCAGTCGGTCGTCGGCATCTTGGCGGCATCGGTGGCGAGCATGAAGCACTGTACTTCATGAAGTCGACCGCCGACCGGCTATTCGGAGACCGTTATCAGTGGTCGGTATTGGCGGCTGGCCGGCAGCAAACGCACTTGGGTACCATGGCCGCCATCATGGGCGGTCACGTTCGTGTTGGCCTTGAGGACAATCTCTGGCTGGACAAAGGAACGCTCGCCAGCCGCAACGCAGATCAGGTGAAGAAACTTTGCCGGATTCTCGCCGAACTGGGCATTGAGGTAGCCACGCCTCAAGAAGCACGAGCAATGATCGGTCTGAAGGCGCCGCGATAGATATGGAGATTGCACTTGATCGCCTCACGGCCATGCGGGAAGGTCGGCTCGCCCTGCCCCCCTTTACGACTGCTCGCAGGCCAACAGCCAGTCTCGGCAAAGGGGATGCACCGAGGGGGCCATGTCGGTGACGAACAGTTCGCCATTGCCGCCGCGCATGGCGTTGCCGCCTCGCTCGGAAGTCTCGATCGACCTGAAGAAAGGCAGCACGTCATCCCAACCCCATCCGGGATTGCCGGCTTGTCTCCAATGATCGAAGTCGTGCCGCTGGCCGCGCACGTAGACCATTGCGTTGATGGGGGAGGAGCCGCCGAGCACCTTGCCGCGTGGCCAATAGCTGCGGCGCCCGGCAAGTGCATCTTGGGGGCTGGTCTCGAATTTCCAGTTCACCTTGGAATTGTAGAAGCTATAGCCGATGGGCATGCGGATCATGAAGCGGCGGTCGCTGCCGCCAGCCTCCAATAACAGGATGCGATATTGGCCCGAACGGGTCAAACGATTAGCGAGCACACAGCCCGCCGAGCCCGCACCCACCCCAATGAAATCGAACTCGGCCACTGTCAGTCCTCTGAAACCAATTCCGTTCCTACAGGAGGCAGGCACGCCGCAAAGGAGCCATTTCAGGAAGAGTTCACAACCAATTTGAGCCCTGGGTGATAGAAGTGTCTGTCGCCTCTACGAGGATGAGCCGGAAGGACCAGGATATTTGAAGCTTTCTGGCCGTGCCGATCATGAAAGATCGAACTCCAAAATTGCGCACGTGACTGAACTTTATGGGGCAATACGCCCTTCGTCACAGGCGCATCTCATGGCGTCTCGCCGACATACGCGGTCAGCAGGCCGAGAACGCGCTCGCCGGCAATCTCCTGACGTCCGGAATTGTCGATATGGACGACGTCCGGGCCTTCGACGGAGTGCTGCTCACCTCGCATCAAACGCTGCCTCACACTCTCCAGGCTTTCGCGTCCTCGCTCGACAAGGCGCTTTGCCAGAATGTCCATGGGCGCGGTGACGTTGACGACGATGAGTTGCGGGTAGCGCAATCGCGCGTCCGCCAGGATGGCGCGAGAGCCGTTCGCCACGACGACATTGCCGCGTTCCAACCAATGATCGATCTGCGAGGGGACGCCGTAGGAAAGGCCGTGCGCCTGCCAATGAAGGGAAAAGCCGCCTTCGAGAACGCAACGGTCGAACGCCTCCTGGTCGACGGGTTCATGGTCCTCGCCAGGGCTGGCTGGCCGGCTGATGATCCGGCGCACGAAGCGGACCCGTGGATCGTCCCGGAGGCGGTCGCGCGCATAATCGATGAGGGTGTCCTTGCCCGCGCCGCTGGGGCCAACGACAAGGATAAGACGGCCAGATACCATGGGATCACCCAGCCATCTGGAGGACCGCGCCGGTCCGCAGCGGAAACTGCGAGCGGACGACGAAGTCGGCACCACGATGTTCCTGCACGAAGAGCGAGAGCGCGTCGATGTGGTAATCTTCGCCAAGATGCGGCTCGAACACCTCTTCCAGCCGCGCCTGCATTGGCGCGCGCTGGTCTTCGGGGACACGGTCGGTCAAGGTCATATGGAAGCGAAATCGCGATCGGACGTAAGGATAACCCCAGGTCACGAGATTGGTCATCTCGACGTCGTCGAGCCCACCGTTCATGCGCCGCTTGAGATCGTCTGCATCCATCGGCGCCCGGAACCGATCGAATTCCTCGACAACGCGCGATGCGAACCCGCGCAAGGACGGCAACGGCTGTGACGGGACGAGCGCGAAGAAGCCGCCGATGAGGTCGATCCGCAACGGGCCGATCGGGCATGCGGGTATGTTGGCCGCAAAGCCGCGCAGCGCCCGCTCAAGAGCTTCAACGCAGGCTCCGTCGCTGAGCCGGAACGGCGCCTTGAGCGTGGCGTGGAATCCGTATCGCCGGGGTTGCGATATCAACGCTCGCTCGCCTGCATCGGCGGAACATGCGCCCGGGGCAAAAGCGTCTCGCCCCAGCCATGTCGTCGCCGCCGCCGTCAGCGGGTGTTGCGGCGCCGGCGTATAGTAGATCGCGAAACGCGGCCGGTCCGGCGCGCCGGAAGGCATTGCGGTGGCATCTCCCGATTTCGAAGGCTCGAGGTGTTTCAAAGTGCCACCTCTTTCAGACGGTCGCGGATGAGAACGGGTCTTGCTCTTTGCGTGAGGGTCCCGTCCGACCAGATCACGCGACCGCCGCGAAGCGTGGCCCGCAGGCGCGGCATGCGCCCGCGTTCGGCAATGACCAGGTCTGCGCGCAGGCCTTGCGCGATCCGGCCACGGTCATTCAAACCGAGAGCCCTGGCGGGATTGGCGCTTGCAAGCGCAACCGAACGGGCAAGCCCGCCCTCGCCGCGATCGGCAAGCGCGATGGTGGCCGGCAGGATTGCCGAAGGATGATAATCACTGGCCAGGATATCGAGCACGCCCGCGTCATAGGCTTCACGCGCCGACAGGTTTCCGGAATAGGAAAGGCCGCGAAGCGCGTTCGGTGCCCCCATTGCGGTGGCAAGACCGAGCCGTCTCGCCTCGGCGGCCGCCTCGATCGTGATCGGAAACTCGCTGATCACCGCGCCGAGACTGTGCAGCAAGGCGACCTTCTCGACCCTGTCGTCGTCGTGCGAGGCAATGGCGACGCCGTGCCGGCGTGCCAGGTCGGCAAGCCCGGCTATGATGTGAAGCGCATCGCCTTGCCCGTCGCGGTCGGCCATGCGCTGTCTTACCAGTTCAGCCGCTTTGGCCTCGTCGATCTTGCGATCCTTGGCCAGGTGCGCGACATGCCTTTCGATGTCGCGGTATTGTCCCTGTCCAGGCGTGTGATCCATGAGCGAGACCAGGCCGAGCGCACCGGCGCCCATCAGTTTTTCGGCGATGGCAAGTGCCGAGGGGAACGTCACTTCGAACCGGGCATGGACGCGGTGATCAATCAGCAGGTCGTCCCGCATGGCCGCAAGCGCCTCGATCATCGCGGTCGTGTGCTCGACCGAGCGCAACAGCCCGTAGGTCGCAGGCGTGAAGGCGAGCGCGGCATAGGCCGTGGTGATGCCGCAGGCGGCGAGTTTCTTGTCGAGCTCGTAGATCCCGAGTTCGAGGGGCATGCGGACATTGGTGCGCGGCTCGACCTCCTTCTCGATCATGTCACCATGCATATCCACGAAGCCGGGCAGCAGCAGCCTGCCGCCGCCATCGATCTCGGCATTGTCGACCGGAGCCTCGCGGACCTCGGCGATTGTCCCTTTCTCGATCCGGACCGCACCTCGTTCGATGACACGATCTTCCAGAACGATCTCGAAATCATTCAGCCACATGGTCCGCGCCGTCCTCGATCTTGATAGCTTTCAGATGGATTTCCCGGTCGATCAGGTGTTCGACATCTTCGGGGTGATGGAAGACGCCGATCATCGCGACACCGGCGGCCTTGAGTTCGGCGAGACGTTCGACCAGCGCCTTGCGGGCGTCGCGGTCGAGCGAGGCGGTCGGCTCGTCGAGAAGCAACAGGCGTTGCGGCAGGATTAGAGCACGGGCCAAATTGACCTTCTGCTGTTCACCGCCGGAGAAGGTCGAGGGATAGGCTGCCCAGAGCTGCTTCTTGACGCCAAAGGCGGAGAGCCAACGGCGAGCCTCGACGAGTGCGGCTTGATGCGGTGTGCCGGCGAGACGCAACGGTTCCGCGACAAGTTCTTCGGCCGCGACCCTTGGCCGGGCATTGAGGAACTGGGTGACGAAGCCGATCTCGCGGCGGCGCAGGACGGCGATGTCGACGTCGGCGGCCGAGGCGAGATCGATGATGCCTTCCTTGGTGTTGTAGAAGACATGGCCGGCGCGCGGCAAATACGAGCGGTAAAGCGTTCTGAGCAGCGTCGACTTGCCGGCGCCGTTCTCGCCCTTCAGCAGGATGAACTCGCCTTCACCCAGTTCGAAGCTGATGTTCTCGAAGGCAAACAGCGTGCGTTTGAGGTGATGCATCTCGAACTGCTTCGAGAGCCCGTCGACACGAAGCACGGGGGGCATTTTTGGGATGGGAACCTGGATGTTCATGTCGATGTCCCTCAAAGCTTGGCGTGCACGAGCTGCTGGGTATAGGCGTGCTGCGGATCCTGGAAGATCTGGTCGGCAAGGCCCTGTTCGACGACGATCCCTCTCCGCATGACCATCACGCGATCGGCCATCGTGCGGATGACGCCGAGGTCGTGCGAGACCAGGACCATGGTGATCGCCCGGTCTCGCTGCAGGCGCTTCAGCGTGTCGAGCACCAGCGCCTGGACGCTGACATCAAGGCCGGTGGTCGGCTCATCGAGCAGGAGCACGGCGGGTTCCAGTGCGATGGCCTTGGCGAGCTGCACGCGCTGCTGCATGCCGCCGGACAATTCATGCGGCGTCGCGTCCATGCGTTCGATTGGAAACTCCGACGCATCGAGAGATTCACGCGCCCGATCACGCAATTCGGCGAAGTTGCGCTTGCCGGCAATCAGCAGGCGTTCGGCGACATTGCCGCTGCTGGTATGGTTCATCAAAAGGCCGAGATGCGGATTCTGGTAGACGATGCCGATATGATGCGCTCTCAGCATGCGCCGCTCGAAGCGATCAAGACTGAACAGATCGCGGTCTTCTTGGCCCGGCAGCGCTAGATGATAGGAGCCGGTGTCCGGAGTCTCCTCCAAGTTCATCATCCGAAGCAGCGTCGACTTGCCCGAGCCGGATTCGCCGACGATGCCCAACACCTCGCCGGGATAGACGGTGATGTCGACGCCGCCGAGCGCCCTGACTTCGCCGAAGTTCTTGGTGATGCCTCGCATGGTTAGCATCGGCTCGGTCAGCATCAGACGCGGCGGCTGGAGTGTCAGGCCCGCCGCGTTTGGTATGTTCAGGCCCGCCATCAATCCATCCTTCCTTGTCTGTACCAGGTCTCGCCGATGACCACCGGCTCACCTCCCGCCTTGCGGATGTGCTTGATTCCGAAGTGGCTGTCGGAGAGTTCGTAAGCGGAGGAACCGTCGTCCTGCGGTAGCTCGTTCATGAAGAAGCCGGTGACCTGGCTGCGATAGCAGGTCTTGTCCTGATGATCCTCGACCCGGTAGGGCACGTCGTCGAACACCAGCGGCTCGACCTTTGTGTACGGAGGAACGGCGTAGAGGCGCTTCTCGCGACCGGCCGACAGAATGGTCAGGTGATCGGCTTGATTAAGCTTCTTGACGTCCCAGCGCGGGATGGGGGACGGCGATATCACATAGCGGCCATTGACAAGGCTCGGGTAACTCGCCCCCTGCATGATGCGCCCGGATTTGACCAGCTGTTCGTAAAGCACGAGCCACATCTGACCGTAGTCGGCGTCGCCATGCATGTCGCGGGCTACCGACATGTCCGATTGGACGGCCCGCAGAGGTTCCGGATCAGGCACCTGCAGGACGAGCACCTGGTTCTCACGCAGCTTCTCCTCAGGGATGCGGTGGCGCGACTGGATGATCGACGCCTTACCGGTGTCTTCTGTCTCGACCGCTCCGCCCACGCGGCCGAAGAACTTGCGGATGCTGCAGGCATTGACAGAATCGTCCGCCCCCTGGTCGATGACCTTGACGACAGAGGTCGGCTTTAGGAGCGTCAGCGTTACCTGCAGGCCGCCGGTTCCCCAGCCGCGCGCCATCGGCACCTCGCGACTGGCATAAGGCACCTGGTAGCCTGGGATGGCGATTGCCTTCAGCATCTTGCGACGCAGCTCACGCTTGGCGGATTCGTCGAGGAAGCCGTAGTTGAAGGCCGCCCAGGGCTTGGTCAGTTCATTGAGTGTCACAGCGCGACCTCTTCCTTTTTGGCTGGTTCCTTGATCACCGGCTTTGAGCCGCTAGCCTCTCCATCGGCTTTGACGCGCCGATACGCATCGAGGGTCGACTGGAACGTGACGTAGTGGGGAAGCTTGAAGTGGATACAGAAGCCGGAGCTTTCGACCGGCTCGGTGTGATAAAGCACGAACTCCTCAGTCGAAGCCGCATGCGGATTTGGCTGGCTTGTGGCCCGATCCAGGATGGCCGCCGAGATCACCTTGACCTCGTTCCAACCGAAGGTGGCCGAAAATCCGAGCTCGAGGTTCTTCGACTTGGAAATGATCTCTGCCTGACTGACCCGCACACGGCCCGCGCTGAAGACCGTGCCGCGCGGGTGGCGCAACAGGACCGGGGCTTCGGCAAGACGGACTTCATTGACTGTCGGGTGGATGTCGCCGTAACCGCGTGTCGTCGCATAGCCGAGCGCCAGCGTTCCGCCCGTGTCGGCGCGCGCCAGGCTCTGCAGCTTGTGAGCGCGCGGCACCGGAAACAGCAATGGCTCGCGGGTTAGATCGGGGATCTCTTCCGGCGCGATCGTCTCGACCGGATGTTCAGCGATCAGCCCTTGCGCCTTCTGCCAGTCCGTCAGGGACGGCTGCGTGGCGGGAGCCGGCTTTGCCGCCGGGATCACAGGCTCGGGCGTGTAGTCCTCGCCGGTCAGGACGCCGACCTGTAAGAGGCGGTGCGAATAGTCTAGGGTCGGTCCCAGAATCTGACCCCCCGGAATATCCTTGAAGGCCGCCGAGATACGGCGGACCGTAAACAGGTCCGGTTGTTTCACCGGCTCGGCGATGGCAATGCGCGGCTGCGTCGTCCGGTAGGCCCTGAGAAGCAGGACTGCTTCGTAAAGATCTCCGCCGGCCTGGGCTAGTGCCAGTGCGGCAAGATCGGGTTCATAGAGCGAGGCTTCGCCCATCAGACGATCGACCAGATAAGGCAGGCTGCTGCGAATGCCTTCGACCCGATCCTTGCTGATTGTGCCGAGATCGCTGCGGAACAGACGCTCCGCCTGTTCGATGGCGTGTTCGCCGCCACGGGTTGCAACATAGGCCATCAGAGCACCTCGATTCTTGTCGAACGGGGAAGGCCGATGACGTCGTCGCCGTCGACAAGATAGACGTCAAAGCCAAGAGGGTAGCGGATTGCCTTCGCGCGCATGCGCCAGAAAGACGGATCGACGCCATCGAGCGCGATCGTCACGCTGTCCTTGATGCCAGGACCGGTCAGGCGCAGTCCTTGGCCAAAGCCGAAGCGCACCAGCGCAATCAGGGTGGCAGCCTCGTCCGGATAGGCAAGTGTGCCAATACGCAAGGACGACAGAGCAGCAACCTTGTTCTCGGTCTCGATCGTTGTGAAAACGTAGTCGGCCGCATCTATGGAGACGGCGCGGGCACCGCTGCGGGCCAAGGACTGTGCGAAATCCGGATCGTTCATCACATGAAACGAGCATTCTCGATCGAGCAGGCTTTCGGCCATCACTGCCCACCCACCGCTGGGCAGCGTGCGCACGAACCCGGGCCGCGAGAGCGCCCACATCATCTCCTCGAAGGCAGCATTGGTGCGGCTGTCGTCGACCGTAGGAACAAGGGCGAGTGTCATCAGAAGGTCTCCATCTGCACGCGTGTTGCCTCGACCTTCCTCAGCCGTTGTCGGTCGGCCTCTCGCTGATAGGCGTGTTCCGCATCCAGCAGTTCGGCGATCGAGGCGGTGTCGTGGTGGGCAGCCATCGCCGCGTCGATGACGGCAATGGCCATGGCCTGCTCGAGGTCGCGGCCGACGACCGCGCCGTAGCCTTCGACCCCGCGGCCCGGCACAGCGATATGGGCTTCGGCGACCAGCACTTCTCCAAGATGAAACGCCGTTCCTTTGACCGTGTCCTGATAGGGAAGCATCGCAAGGCCGGTCCGATTGGTGATGACCACGACCTCGCCGAGATCGTCGAGGATTCGTTCGGCGACGGCCCGGATCGACGCCGGACGGCTGGCGGCGAGTATCCGGAGTGCTTCACCGTGACTGTAGTTTGCGACGACTGCGTCGTCTGATCTCCCGTAGTCCATGAATGTCCTTCTTTCGTCATGTGGTCGCAGCCGCGCAGGTGCAAGCCGGGCGAGTGAATTGAGGTAAGCGGCCGTCTAAAGCCGAAGGTTCTCGGGCGCGGTCAGCCGGCTTGGGCCAGCGGGCGCAAAGCCTTCAATATCGTCGCACTGAAAGCTTTCGATGCGATCCGTGAGGGTTCCGAGCGACCAATCCCACCGCTACGTGCGTGGTGATTGATCGGCCGAGCCACTCCCATGGTGCCGCTCCATGCCCAACATCCAGAAGTCACCTCGGAGCCCGCTAGATCGGCTAGCACCCCGAGAGATTCCCTCTCACTTGTCAGTCTCTCGTTCGCCAAAAACTCACATAGTTTTGCGCCATCCGTTGCGCCGCTATTTCCTGTCCGATACCAATACATGGATTTTTAGCGTGCCCGCGGGCAGCAGAAAATGGCGTAATGCTCACCTAATCCGTGAGAATTACTCACCGATGAGAAACCGATGCCACGCAGTCTGCCGCCCCTTTCCTATCTCCGCCCGTTTGAAGCCACGGCGCGCCTGGGATCGGTCAAACGCGCGGCCGAAGAACTCGGTCGAACTCATGGCGCGATCTCCAAACAGCTTCAGCTCCTCCAGGAGCAACTCGGCTTTTCGCTGTTCGAAAAAGTCGGGACAGGCATTCGCCTAAATGGTCCTGGAGAAGCACTGTTTGCGACGGTGAGCCAAGCGTTCGATCTTCTCGAGGAAAGATACGGGGAACTGAAAGCAAGCCGTGACGAGATGCACGTGCACATCACCTGCAGCGCGACCTTCGCTATGGTCTGGCTCGTGCCACGTCTCGCCGAGTTTTACCGGCACCACCCTAATTGCCGGGTTCAGCTCTCGATGGGGTCAAGCTCCTACGACAGCGCGAGCCGTCACAGTCGTGACGCCATCGATCTGTCTCTGAGCTGGGACCGGCTGTCGCGACCGACCGTCGACCGAAAGGCAGTACCGCTTGGGCCGGTGTCGTTCGGCCTCGTTTCCGCCCCCGACTACCCGCTCCAGACCGAAGGCAACCGGTTCAGTTTTGCGACCCGGATTTCGCACGACCGCATGGACAAGGAATGGCTGAGCTGGCAGACCGTCACCGGCAACGAGGTGATCACCGGCTCTGAGATCCGGTTTCCCCACATGCATCTGTGCCTCGGCGCCGCGGCTGCAGGACTGGGGGTTGCGCTCACCGAACGCCGATTTGCCGTCAATGAACTTCGAAGCGGAAAGCTCGTCGAGCGGTCGCCGTTTTTGAAAATTGAAGATGGCTTTGTCGCATTGGTCAATCCCGCGCGCAAAACATCGAAGGCAACGGTCAACTTCCTAAATTGGTTGCGAGACGCATTTGCCGAAGAGCTGAATTGACGTGGGATCCTCGGCAACGGCTCCCAGGGATGGCATTCGATGGGCGCGTTCGTTCTCAGCGGGCGGGATTGAGACGCGCACGCTAAATTCGGCAACACGCGACGTAGCGTCTTCGGCAGATTGGCAATCTGAGGGGGCAAACCGGCAAGTCCCGCAAGTCTTTCTCACCGAAGCGTGCACTCCGATTTGCTGAATTGCATCGACATCGTCCGGATGTATCGATGCCCTCCGCTGCTCTGGCAGCATTGCCATATCGAGCATTGCCGCTCCGGTCGATCTCAATGCTTCAGGCGGATTGCGGGAACGATCGGGTCCGCTCGTTTTGAGGATCGATAGAAATGCGATCAGGACTCCCTGCTCAATGGTC